>CAYYER010000041.1:0-6157 GCA_964471045.1 uncultured archaeon
TTTAGAATAGAAGTTAAAATATCTTTTCTATTCTTTTCTAGCAAGCGAATAAATTCCTTGAAAGCCTTGGGATCGTTTTTAATCTTTAAAACAAGCTCTTTTTCAAGCTGATTTTTATTCGTCTTTAAGATAAGAAGTCTAACAAAAGTTTTAAGAAAATCTTCAAGATTTTTAGTCCTCTCCCTTAAATCTTTTATTTCCTCTGAAATTCTTCCCACTTCTCTTGCCAGCTCTTCAAATTTAGCTTCCTCCATCAACTAATAGGAAGAGAGTTAAGTATTAATCTTTTACTGTTCAGTTTTAATTAAAGGTGAAAATATGGTAATGCCAGAATCTGAAAGGAGAAAATGGGAAGGAAGTAGCGAAACTAGCGAAAAAACTTTAGAGAGTATGATAGAAGTTGCGAAAGAGAACGAGGAAGTAAGAGGAAGAATCACAGAAATGCTTCTGGAAAATATGAACAAGGAAGAATTCAAGAAAAGGCTTATAGAAGAAGCTTTGAAGGATAAGGAGCTAAGGGATAAAATAATGCTAGAGATAATCAGAAAATTATAGCTAGTAAATTATGTCAAAGTACTTGAACTCACCCTTGTACTCTTCTTTTTCTATTTCGCAGTTTAGAACTTTAGCTAGAGGAGGTCCTCTTTTGAGGAATCTTATAAATTCTTCCATGGCATCCTTATCTCCTTCTGCAACAATTTCAACTCTTCCATCCTTCAAATTTCTAACCCAGCCTTTGATTCCAAGCTGCTTAGCTTTTTGCTGAGTATAAAATCTAAAGTTTACCCCCTGAACTAAACCAGAAATGAAAGCATGGATCCTAACCTTTTCCATATTTAAATTTTTGTGCCGAGTTTTTAAGTGCTTCTATTCCAGGCATTGGTTTACCAGAAAGAAAGGTTATTAGAGCCCCTCCTCCAACAGAGACGTAAGAAAACTTATTCTTCTCGATTTTCAACTTTTCTATCGCTACGCTAGTATCTCCTCCTCCTATTAGAGTAGTTGCATCAGAATCAGCAACCTTTTCCAGAATTTCTTTAGTAGCTATTTCAAAACCTTTTTGCTCAAACTTTCCTAAAGGACCTTTAACTATTATGCTCCTGAACTCATCTATGTAGCTTTTGTAGTCATCTATTGTCTTGCTTCCTATGTCTAAGATGCAAGCATTGGAAGGTATGTTTTCTACATTCTCCTCTTTTCTTTTACCCTCGACTTCAAAGGCAACATCGCTAGGCAAAACGATCTCTTTTTCATAATTTTCTACCAAAAATCTGGCATCATCCAAAAGCTCTAAATAACCTTTTTTCTCCAAAACCTCTAGGCTACCAGAACCTATTTCAAAACCTTTTGCAAAAAGGAATAGATTGGCTAACAAACCCCCCGTCAGAACCTTCTCTATACTTTCAGGCTTTGTTTCAAACATATGCTTTAAAACTGAAATGCAGTCATCTACCTTTGCCCCTCCCATTATCCATGCATTTATACCTAAAGGATTCATTGCCTTTCTTATTTCCTCGATTTCTTTCTCCATCACTCTGCCAGCAATCATAGGCTTAACCAGAGCAAAGCCCACTATGCTCGAATGACTTCTATGAGCTACAGAAAAAGCATCCAGCACATAATAATCTATTAGAGGAGAGAGGAATTTTACTAGAGAAGAATTTGCATGATCTTCCATGCTTTTATTAACAGCTTCATCTTCCAAAAACCTGACATTGTCTAGCAAGAGAATTTCTCCAGGCTTAAGGTTTAAAATTTCTTCTTTAGCTTTCTCTCCAACAACTTCGTTTACAAACTTTACTTCATGGTTTAAAAGCTCGGATAAGATTTTTGCATGCTGCTCTAAAGGAATAAAATCCTTTTCACCTCTTCTCGACTGATGGGCAATCAGAATTATTTTAGCACCCTTCTCAATCAGCTCCTTTATAGTCTCTGAATGCGCATAGAACCTTTGGTTTATCTCAGCTTTTCCTTTTTCATTTAAATCTGAATTTAAATCTATTCTAACTGCAAGAGTTTTATTGGCTAAATCAAAATCATCTAAGGTTAAAAATTCTTTTTGCATTTTTTTCCCTTATCTGGAAATAAATTTGAATAAGTCAACTAGTCTGCAAGAATAACCCCACTCGTTGTCGTACCATCCCAAAACTTTTACAAAATTTTCCTTTTCGTCCAAAACCATGGTGCCTAAGCCGTCTATTATGCAAGAATGAGGATTGTCTATTATGTCAACTGAAACTATAGGATCTTCTGTATATTCCAAAATACCTTTAAGTTCATTTGCTGCAGCTCTCTTATAAGCTTCATTTACCTCTTCTCTTGTAACTTCCCTTTCTAATTCAGCAACCAAATCTGTTATGGAAGCGTCTGCCACAGGAACTCTCAGAGCAATTCCATTAAGCCTTCCAGCTAGCTCAGGAATGACTATTCCTATGGCCTTTGCTGCTCCAGTAGTGGTTGGTATTATCGATAGAGCTGCAGCTCTACCTCTTCTTGGATCTTTTCTATGAGGTAAATCTAAAATTCTTTGGTCGTTTGTATAGGCGTGGCAGGTTGTCATGAATCCTCGCTTCACTCCAAAATTATCCATTAAAACTTTAACCATCGGAGCTAGGCAATTGGTAGTGCAGGAAGCCATGGATATTATGTTATGATTTTCCTTATCGTAGATTTTTTCATTCACACCAAGAACGATAGTTACATCAGGCTCCTTTGCTGGAGCAGAGATTACAACCTTTTTTGCCCCAGCTTTCAAATGCTTTTCCGCATCAGCCCTGGCTGTAAACCTGCCAGTAGATTCCAGGACAAAATCTATTTCCAAATCCTTCCATGGTAGCTTTTCGGGGTCTGGCTCAGAAATAACCTTTATTTCTCTACCGTTAACTATTAAAGCATTTTCCTTCCAGCTTATCTCAGCATCTAAAATACCATGAACAGAATCGTATTTCAACAAATAGGCAAGATTTTTTGGCTCGGTCAAATCGTTAACGGCAACTATCTCAAAATTTTTCAAGAATTCCTCGTCTTTTAAAGCAGCCCTAAAGAAATTTCTTCCTATCCTTCCAAACCCATTTATCGCTATCCTCATTACCATCACCTATATATTCATTTAAGCTTCGGTAATATTATTTTTAAATATGTGCATGGCGAAAATCGGAGAGATAATTAAAATAGAGGGAAAGGAAGCTTTGGTTAGGTTTGGCGAAGAAATTGAAAGAGTAAACATTTCTTTGCTTAAAAGCGTAAAAGCAAGGGATAGAATCGTTTGTTCTGGAAAGGTTGCGGTAGAAAAGCTCGAAGATTAAATTTTTTCGCAGGCATAGAAAAAATGAACTTTTATCCTATCTCCAACCTTTGGGTTGTCGATAAAATCTAGCCTAACTTCTCTTTCTCCATCCCTAAAAATTTTTACCCTCGCTCTTTTTCTCCTAATTTCAATTATTCTTGCCACTTTAACCTCACAAAGCTCTAAAATATTTTTGTATTGAGCAAATTCTTTTCTCTGCTTTTTAATTAGTGTCCTATGAAACTCACAGAAATATTTTCTTATGGTTTTTTCGTCTATTATTGTTTCGTTCCCAGATCTTTTCCCTAGTTTTGAAAGAAAGCAAATGGCAAAGGGAATTAACTTTTCCAATTTTTTCTGCAAGCTTTTGCTGAATTTTTCCCTTCCTTCAGCTACCGACTTAAGTTTTTTAAGTAAGGTTGGGTTCGCAGCTTTATAGAATTCTTTTGCTTGATTCTCTTTAATTTTAAGAGCAAGCTTTCTATTCTTGTACCAGAATTCTATGCAAGGATATGCATACTTTAAAAGGAGGGATGGATTGGTTATTTTGTACTTCATCTTCTCCAAACTTCTGGCAGTTTTCTCAAATCTTCTATGATTCTCTTATCCCTAGGGTCTTCTGGACTTAACTTTCTTACAGCAACATTTCCGTGAACGGTAAAGAATCTAAGATCCTTTTCGTTCTTCAAGTATTTTTCTAAATCGATACTCTCCTCCTTTTTCCCAAAGGGAGAATGAACGATTGTAGAACCCTTTGAATCCAATTCACCCAACCTTACACAACACTTTTCCACATGCTCAACCAATTCCTTGAATTTTTCATCATACCTGTGAAGGTTTGCAAGAATAACCTTAACTTTATCCCCAAACATTTTATATAGCACGAGATTATGAGACCATTCTTCCATTCCTTCAAAATATGCTTGAAAACTTCTATCTTCTCTTAACCCAACTCCATACTCTCTTATCACCCTACTTAAAAGAGGGAAAAAGGCGAGAAAAGTAACTCCTTTTACTTTCATACCTCTTCCATTGAGTGCGTATCTTTCTATTTGTTCATAAACTTCTCTTTCCAAATCCCCCCATTTATCGTCGGAAGGTGTATGATGACAAGAAGCTTCATATCTTACTTCTACATTAGAAAGATTAAAAATAATGTCGGCAATTTTCCTTTCCTTTTCATCCAATCTTTCAAACACTATAGGTTTTTCATAACCATGACAACACATAAAAATGATTTTACCTTGATTGAATAAATAATTAACGATGAAAATCTACGCTTTTGGTAATCCGATCCTGAGAAAAGACTCTCTTGCACTAAGGGTAGCAGAAAGGTTGAAGAAAAAGTTTCCAGCCATAGAGTTTAAGGAGTTCGATACAGCAGAAGATTTGGAAGGTGAAGCTTTATACGTAATGGATGTTGCTGAAGGTATAGAAGAAGTTAAGCTTATCGAGAATTTAGATTTGGTAGAAACGAGAAAGATTTTTTCTTTGCATGATTATGATTTAAGCTACGAGCTTAAGCTTTTAAAAAAGATTGGTAAAATTAAAAAAGTTTTTCTCATATGCATTCCTGCTGGAATGGAAGAGGATGAAGCAATGAAGCAAGTCGAAAGTCAGATCCATCTTATTCTCAAGAAATGACTTGCACAGCTAAAGCATGGGTCGTAAGCCCTTATGAGCATTTCTACCAAATGCTGAATTTCATGCTTATCCTTGTCCAAATTTTCTTGGATAAGGTCTCTTATATCCAACTCCATTTGAATCTGATTTTGAGCTGTTGGAATGACTAGATTGGAAAATTTAACCTTTCCCTCTTCATCCAAATAAATCATATGGTATAAAGTTCCTCTAGGAGCTTCTATTACGCCTATACCCTCTCCTTCTCTAGGCTTAATCGGTGGTATCTTTTCCTCCTTGAATTCCACGCTTTCGAGTATTTTGATCGACGCATCTATCGAATGCAAAATCTCTATGGCTTGGGCTAGGTTATTGTCAAAAATATTGTTAGAAGGGAATTTCTTGAGATATTTTGCCGCATCCTTTTTCGTATCTTCATCTAGAGCAATCGAATTGAGGTTTATTCTTGCAAGTGCTCCAACCCTATAAGGCTTTCCTGTAAATTGGAATGCCGTCGATTGTGAATAGGGTATGACAACCCTATTCACAAAATCCCAGTATTTCTCTTCTGGAATACAAATTCCCTCAGAGCTTCTTATCTCTCCTTCTAAAAAATTAAAGCTTGGTGTGCAAAGAGCTACGTAGATCGTTTCTCTGGAAAATTCTAAGTCTGAGTTGTAAAAAATCTCGAGCAAGTTGAAAACTTTTTCTCTCACAGCCTTGAGCTCATCCAAAACTTTTTTTACTTCTTCTTCCTTAGGAATTTTAAGAAAACCGCCTATTCTAGAGAAAATCGGGTGAATGGCTCTTCCTCCTACCAGCTTGCTCAAAAGGTTTCCTGCAGTCTTTACTTCAAAAGCCTCCTTAACTAGCTCGGGCTTTTCGTCTGCAAGCTCTAGGATAGAATCTTTCCCAAAAAGGTCGGGTAAAGAAAGGAAATATAAATGCATGGCATGGTCCCTTATTATTAAACCAAAGGTCAAAAGTTTTCTTAGAATTATAGTTTGCTGGGAAACCTTTATGTCCAAAGCTCTTTCTATGGCTTCAGTCGAGGCCATGAGATGAGCAATACTGCAAGTCCCACAAATCCTTGAAAGGAAGCTAGGGACTTCAGAAAATTTCTTTCCTCTAACACCTTGAGTAAAAAATCGCTTGTTCTCATTGACTCTAAGCCTAACTTCCTTAACTTCTCCTCCTCTTACTTTTACATCTAAGCTTGCATGACCTTCTGTTTTGCTTATATTTTTAATC
>CAYYER010000042.1:0-5950 GCA_964471045.1 uncultured archaeon
GTTAAAAAGAGAATATTAAGCTTTTTCTTTTTGACTTAACCTTTTCTACGAGTCTCCTAAGAGCAATCCTTTCATAAATCGGTGCATAAACGAACAAAAGATATCCTGCTATCCAAAGGAAGTCTACATAATCATAAGGGCTTCCAAGCTCGTACAGACCATTCCAATCGAGGTAGGAAAAAATTGTATCCGCAAACCCGGTAAAGAGGAATGCGAGAGAAATTATTAGCCAAACTCTCGATAGAGCACCGCCTCTGAAAGCTTCGACCAAAAGCAAGCCACAAAAAATTAGGTAAACATCTAGGAAAGGATATATTAGAAGAAAAGTCTTCTCTACCAAGCTAAGGTCTGAAATTATTATGGGGTATAAAACGAAGAAGAAGGATGCCAATCCGTAAGCTAAAGAAACTAAAGCAACTAGGTAAATCTTCCTTGTTTTTAGAGGAATTTGGATATAAGAGAAGTAATAAAGAGTGGCAAGAATCATCGAGAGATATCCAAGCGTATAATATATATCACCAATTGAAGGAAACGGATATATCTTTTCAACCAATTCATACCAAGCCCAGAAAAGCTCTCCAACTCCCCATAGGAAAAGTCCTATGCCCAATAGCATCCAACATTTTCCTTCTAAGCTTTTTCCAAACTTAAGGTAGTTTGAAAAACAGAGGAATGATGCAAGAAAAGCGATCAAGAAGAAGAAAATGTCAGCAAATACTAGAATATAATAATCCTCGACAGGTAAGAAATAAGAAGTTACGTATAGGAAAAACGTAAGGAGAATTATCAAACCTACTAGCCTAGCCTTATCCATATAAATTCTTTCAATTTTTCACTTAAAATTGTTTAACCTTTGGTTTCTTGAGTGAAATAAAAGTAATTATAGAACCGCTTGCAATTAAAAGACTCCCAGCTATTGCACCCTGTAAGACTTCATTCCTCTTTTCGACCAATTCATTGACTTTATTTGGCTCTGAAGCTATGCTTAGAGTAAACTCGAGAAAAAAAGTTACTAAAAAGCAAATCAAAAGTAAGCCGAAGACCGTTAAAACTGCTCCTACTAGCCAAAGCTTCATGTTTTTTTATTAGATTTTTTGGTTAATTATTCTTTGACTAGAGCAACCTTCATGTGCGCTCTATATTCGACTATCTTATTCTCTTCAACTACTGCTTTAAAGCCCATCACATCTATTCCTGTAATCTTTCCTTCGCTTGCTACTTTCTCTACTCCTTGTTGAACTGCATCCTCCCAACTCTTATCAGAAGTTCCGATTAGTTCGATAATTTTGACCAAAGCCATAGCTCCACCTTAAATTTATTTTCTTAGCTTCAACTTAAAATTTTTGGAAGAAAATTAAATAATAGTGATTGCATGGTAAGGCCAGAGGATTACTTGCTCCTGATGTTTTCGATGAAGGGCGAAGGAAAAAGGGTGGATTTTAAGCACGTAAAAGAAAAGATGAAAAGGGATTTGGGAATTTCTGACGAAATCCAGATAAAGAAAATCTTGGAAAGCTTGATTAAGGATGGCTTTTTAGAGGAAGTTGAAGGGCTGTATGGAGTTACTAAGAAAGGAAGAGAATTTTTTGCAAGGAGGATTAAAGCCATAGAAGCCGAGCTAAGAAAGGTTAACGAGCCATGGGTTATTGTTTACAAGGCTAAGCAATATTATCCAGTAGTTGCAAACACAATCCTAGAATTTTGTAGAGAGCGTTATGTTGGATTTTACTGCTTGTTTACCGAAAAAAGGTTTTTCAGGAGAGATTTTAGAGGTAGAAAAATTACTGTAAATTCTTTAAAAGATTTGATGTTTTACGTTAACATGCATTATATCGATATAATTCCTTGCGTTCACAGGATTGGAAGCAACAGGCCAGATTGGTTGGTTGTCGACATAGATGCTGGCCCGAAGGTTAGCTGGGAACAAACCAAGGAAGTTACTGAAATAGTTTTTAAGATTTTTAAAAAGTTTGGTTTAAACCCTGCCCTAAAGTTTTCTGGGTCTCGCGGCTTTCAAGTCTGGAGCTTGATCGAAGAGTTTCCCTTGCCAGAAAATTATAAGCCTTTGGAATTGAGAGGAAAGACTATAAGGGAGAAAAATTATTTCTCTCTTTTCTCCGATTTTATAAGGATTATTCAAAGGGAAGTCGATAAAGAAATTCCGGGCTTAACCACTTGCGAAGTTGCAGCAAAAGAAAAAAGATTGGACAAGGTTTTGCTCGACCCTAGCTCCATGAAACCCTTGGGCTTGGTAAGAGCACCCTATGGTTTGCATTCAAAGACTGGCCTAATTTCCATGCCTTTAAGCCTGAAAGAACTTAAAGAGTTCGAGCCCGAGCAGGCAAGGGTTGAGCTTGTAGTAGAAAGATATAAGCGAAGAAGAAATGAATTTATACTCAAACCTTCTAATCCGAGCAAGCTCATTCAAACATTAATTTGAAAAAACTAATTATTATTAGGTGATTTTTTGCCCATAAGCACTGCACCCTATAAAAGAACCTACAAGCATACCAAGAGAAGAGGAAGGGAGAGTACTGTAACCTGCGGTATATGCGGAAGAGAAGTCCCTAGATACAAAACTTTTGTTATAACCAAAGGATTGAAAATAACAGACCCCTTGATAAGGCAGCAAGTAGACAAAAGGTTCATTCACTTGTTAAGAAAAAAAATAAGGATTTGTCCTGCTTGCGCAAGGTTTCATGGCGTGGTTAAGCCCGGAAAAAGTGTAAGGAAAAAGCATTTGAGAGCATGATACTTGAAAAGATTAAAAGCTTGAAAGGGGTTTTGTATAGGAAGTTAATTCAGGAAGAAGAATCCAAGTTTCCAAGGTTTGAGATAAAGGAAGGGGAGCAAAAGATTAAGCTTCCTGAACCAAAGCAAGCGAGAAAGATAAACGTTACCTATCCTCTAATCGAGCCTTATGCTTTCGCTAACATTAAATGGGACCCATCCAGCAAAGATTTAATCTATCTGGTTATAGAACCGAAGCTTAATGAGAAGGAAAGAGAGATCTATGAAAAAATTTCTCAGGGCTTGATAGAGCTGATGGAAGTTGGTCTTTCTGCTTTTAGAGAACCCTCGAAAGCCTTGGAATATCTTGAAAATATGGTTAGAAGGATAATAAAGGATTTTGGCTTGAAGATTACTCCAAACCAATATCTCAAGCTAATGTACTACATCTACAGAGATTTCATCGGTTATAACGAGATAGAACCCTTGCTTAAGGATGCTTACATAGAAGATATAAGCTGCGACGGAGTCAATACCCCAGTCTACATAGTCCACAGAAAGTATGGCTCTTTAAAAACTAACATAGTTTTTAGGGATGAGAAAAAGCTTAAAGAATTTATAATAAAGCTTGCTGAAAGGTGTAAAAGATATGTTAGCTATGCAGAACCCATTCTAGCAGGAACTTTGCCTGATGGCTCAAGAGTTAGCGCAACCCTAGCTGGAGATGTGGCAACCAAAGGACCGACTTTTACCATCAGAAAATTCACCAAAAAACCTTTTTCACCCACAGAGCAAATAGAACTGAAAACAGCTTCTCCAGAAATCCTCGCTTACCTTTGGTACCTAATCGAGAATAAGGCGTCTATGCTCATAATAGGAGGGACTGCCACGGGAAAGACTTCGATGCTCAATACTCTATGTACTTTCATCTTACCCGAAGCAAAAATAGTTTCCATAGAGGATACGAGGGAGCTTAAGATTCCGCATGAGCACTGGGTTCCTGGTTTGGCAAGAGTCGGGTTTGGAATTCCTAAGCCCACTGGCGAAAAATATGGCGAAGTTTCTCTTTTTGATTTGTTGAGAGAAAGTTTCAGACAAAATCCAGATTATGTGATAGTTGGAGAAGTGAGAGGAAAGGAGGCTTACGTAATGTTCCAAGGCATGAGCTCTGGTCATCCAAGCTTGAGTACTTTCCATGCCGGCTCTGTAGATGCTGTTATCAAAAGGTTAACCACTCCGCCCATAGAGCTTTCTCCAACCTTGCTTGAAAGCTTGGATGTAATAATAGTAATGGTTCATGCAAAGGAAAAGGGAAAATCTGCTAGGAGGATTAGAGAAGTGGTTGAAATAGAATCTGTAGACCCAAGAACGGGGGAAGTAAAAACAAACGTCGTCTTTAGATGGAACCCTGCTTTGGATGAGTATGAAAAGGTTAACGAGAGCATAAAAGTTAAAAGGTTTGCCTTGCTAAAAGGCGCTGACCTAGAAAAAGAGTTGGAAGAAATAAGGAGAAGGGAAAAATTCCTCGAATGGCTTTTAGAGAATGGGATAAGGGATTATGATGAGGTCGCTGGATTCATTCATCTCTACTATAAGGATCCACAAAAAGTAAGCATGCTTATGAAGGAAAAGATTGTTAGGGCTGAAGTTAGGCCTAAAAAGCTTGAGAAGAAAACCTTCCTCGAAATGCTGGGTTACAAGATAATAAGGGAGGAGCATGCCCTCGCTTAGAAGTTTTGCTACCCGCTTATTCGGAAATCTTGCCGACAAGTATTCCAAATCCTTCAATTTCTTGAGGGAAAGCTTGCAAAAGGCAGACATAAAAATACCTTACAGAACCTATTTCAGCCTTTCTCTTCTCCTTGCTTTAATAGCAGCCTTGCTTTCTTTTCCCTTAGCATTCCTAGTTCTCGAATTCTTGAACCTCCATCCCTTGCTAGTCTTGGTTTATTCGGCTTTCATTCCTCCAATAGTTTTCCTCGTCTCTTTTTTCCTAGCTCTCTTCTATCCCTACCAAGTAGCTAGTCAAAGGAGAAAGAACATAGAAACAAACTTACCCTTTGTCCTAATTCACATGGGCTCTATAGCAGAATCCGGAGTTCCACCTTATCTAATCTTCAAGCTCATAAGTCAGTTCGAAGAATATGGTGAAATTGCGAAAGAGATGAAGAAGATAGTTAGGAACATAGAAGAATTTGGTTTGGATCCTTTGAGTGCCGCTAGGGAAGTTGCGAAGAGAACTCCTTCCCCCCAGCTAAGACAAGTACTGCTTGGCTTTATTTCGACTACTGAAAGCGGAGGGAATATTAAAGAATACTTGAAGAACGCAGGAGAGCAGGCTTTGTTCGAATGGAGAATTAAAAGAGAGAAATTCTTGCAGCAGTTATCTACTTATGCAGAGTTTTACACAGGAGTTTTGATTGCTGCACCTCTTTTTTTAATCTCACTTTTTGCAGTAATGTACATGATTCAGCCGACCATTTCAGGTTTTAGCATCTTATTTTTAATGAAGCTTAGTGTCTATGGGATTATTCCAGCTATAAATATAGCATTTTTACTCTTCATAAGAGGTGTTGAAGTTGAAATTTGAATGGACCAAGGATTTAGCGATTGGATTAGCTATCTTTTTTCCAATCTTCCTAATAAACTTCTTCTATTTTCAAGCTCATGAAAACCTCTTTTACTTCCTCAACTTCCTTTCACTCCTCTTGCTTTTTGTCCCATTCTTAATCTCAAGGTACAAAGAGCACAAAAGGATTAAGGAAATAGAAGAAATGTTCCACGTTTTCCTAAGGGATTTCGTTCAGGCAATAAGAAGCGGGATGAGCATCCCTGTAGCTTTAAAAACAGTGGCTGAGAACGATTATAAAAGCTTAACTCCTTTTGTGAAAAAGATGAGCTCTCAGCTCGAATGGGGCATTCCTTTAGAAAAAGTCTTGCTCAATTTTTCGAAGCAAGTCAAATCAAGGCTAATAGGAAGGATAGTTTCTTCGATAATAGAAAGCCACGAGTTTGGAGGGAACCTTTCCGATACTTTGGATGCTTTGAGGGCGACAGCCTTAGAAACAGAAAAATTGAGAGAAGAGAGAAAGCTTTACCTGCATTCTCAAATGATTACTGGCTACATAATATTCTTTGTATTTCTTGCTGTAATCATAGGCTTAAAACTTTTCCTCATTCCAAGCCTTACAGAAGCTACGGGAAAGGAAGTGCTTGGAGT
>CAYYER010000043.1:0-5630 GCA_964471045.1 uncultured archaeon
TCCCTGCTCCTTGCACACACCGCCCGTCAAGCCAACCGAGTGGAACTCCATCGAGGCCCGAAAGGGTCGAGTTGGAGTTCCGCGAGGGGGGCTAAGTCGTCACTCTAAGAGCTGCTAGCTTTAATGAAAAAATGGCTTGACTCTGACCTGATGATGAGTAGGAGGTGAATTGAAAAAACAGCTCTTAGAGCGATAAACAAGGTAGCCGTACCGGAAGGTGCGGCTGGATCACCTCCTTAAGTTAAAAAGGTTCTACCTCTAGGCACCAAAAATCAATCAAATAGTAATATTTCTGTTTCTTGTTATACGTGTAACATTAAAAAGTTTTAAGTAAAAATTATGAGCAAAGTAATCATAGCAAGAGGAAAGGATATAGTAAAAAGAACTCTTCTAGCCTTAAGAGAACTCTCTCCTTCTCTACCACCAAAAAATTCGAGGATTTTGGTTAAGCCTAATTTAGTCGAGCCGATGCCAAAAAATTCTGGAGCTGTAACAAGGCCTGAGGTCATAGAAGGGATAATCCAATTCTTTGGAGATGAAAATTATGAGATTATAGTTGGGGAAGGCTCAGCCATATGGGAAACTGAAAAATGTTTTGAGCGAGCAGGGTATTATGAAGTTTTATCCAAGTACAAGGTAAAGCTTGTTAATTTGAATAGGGATGAGTTTGTTAAAATTAAGCTGGATGGAAAAATTTGGAGGGAAGTCGAAATCTCAAAGCTTGCTCTAGAAAGCTATCTGATTTCTGTTCCTGTTTTAAAAGAACATACGTTTGAAGTAACCCTGAGCTTGAAGAATTTGATGGGAATTCTAAAGCCAGGGAAAAAAGTTCCGCTTAAATCTTACATTCATGAAGAAGAGGATTATAGAATCTGGGCTGAGAGGATGTGCGATTTACTCTCTAGAATTAAGCCTAAGCTAGCAGTAATAGATGGTACGACTGGCATGTTTGGTTCTCATTTGTATGGTAAGCTAAAGAGGTTTGATTTGACTCTCGCGAGCGAAGATGGATTGGCCTGCGATATAGCAGGGGCAAAGATTTTAGGGCATGCAAACGTCTATTATCTTAAGCTGGCTTTGGAAAGGAATATTGGAAGATATCCGAGCGAGGTAGAAGAAATTAAAGTTGATTAGTTTTTATTTTAGTTGATTTTAAATTTAAGAATAAGTTTTAATATTATTTTCAGGCGGGGGTCGCCTAGCCTGGTCGATGGCGCAGGACTGAGGCTCCTGTGGCTTAGTGCCTTCCTGGGTTCAAATCCCAGCCCCCGCATGAACGAGGAATAGCCAGTCAAAAAGCAAGAGTATTAAAAATTTAAATTTTTTAAGGAACACCTTTATGTGGATAAAATGGCTGGCAAAAAAGGAGAACCCATCTGGATGTACTCGAGGGCAATGGAAAAAGATTGTGAAAGTTTTAAAATGGTATTCGTCCCTTCTCATTTCGAGTTGTATGGGGTCATTCTTTCAAGGTATAAGAATGAGGAGGAAGATGTTGAAATTATCTCCGAAGAAAAGGTTATAGCCTCAAGCGAAGCTGCTGTGAAAAAATACATAGAATACCTTGCTGAAGAGATTGGAGGAAAATGGGAATGGAACGATATGGTTTATGAGCAAAAGGATGGAAAAAGATTTTTCCACTATGAAAGACTTGATTCTCTTCCAAGAATACTTTTAATTTAAGAGTAAAATGTTAGACGGAATTAACATACGTTAAATAGTTCGACCACAAAGCTTACAAAGTTGGAATAAGAAAAGCTTTTATTTTTTAAACCCATTTTTTGGATTGCATGAGAATTGGTTTAATAGGTTGTGGGAATATAGGTACGATTTTAGCTACTTATATCGATAAGGAACTTTTTGGAATCGAGCTTGTGGGATTGTTCGACAAGAATGGGAAAAGGGCTGAAGAATTGAGCAGGAAATTAAAAAGAGTGAAAGCAAGAGTTGTCGATAGCTTAGAAAATCTTCTATCGCTTAACCCAAAGCTTGTAATCGAAGCAGCTTCTCAGGAAGCTGTTAAAGATTATGCAACGAAAATTTTAGAGAAAGCTGACTTAATGATAATGAGTGTAGGTGCTTTGGAGACCCATGAGCTATATTCTGCCTTGCTTGAGAAAGCTAGGGAAAGGAGAAGGAGAGTATACATACCATCGGGCGCGATTTTGGGAATAGATGGAATTAAAGCAGCTAGCTTGGGAAAAATTTATGAGGTAATGCTTACTACCATAAAAAATCCCAAAAGCTTAGAGCAAACTCCTTATTTAACTGGGAAAGGAATAGATTTAAAGCAAATAAAAGAAAGGACCGTTTTGTTCGAGGGTTGTGCGAGGGATGCGATTAAATATTTTCCGAAGAATGTAAACGTGGCTGCAACCCTAAGCTATGCCAGCATAGGTTCAGAAAAGGTAAAAGTAAGGATAATTGCAGATCCTGAGGTTAAAAATAATATTCATGAAATATATGCAAAAGGAGATTTTGGAGAGCTTTATACTAGGGCAAAAAACGTTCCCTCGCAAGCAAATCCCAAGACAAGCTATTTAGCTGCTCTTTCGGCGATGCAAACGCTCAAACAAATTTTAGAACCCGTGAGAATCGGGACTTAATTAGCTAAACTAGCTTTTTCAGATTTTCAAGAAGATTTTCTATTTTTCCATCAACCTTTACCTTGACTCTTCTCTTGACTTCAGAAAGAACTCTTACAAAAAACTTGAAAAGTTGAGAGAAATCTCTTTTGCTTACAAGGAGGAAATCCTCGTACATTCCTCCTCTCCTCTCATAGTAGAAACTCCTGAATTTTCTGTAAGTTTCGGGAGAAAAGTATCTGAAGATCATCTCTTCCCTTTCTCTTCTGTTTGTAGGCTTTTCTCCCTTAGAAATAAAGAATATGTCTAAAACTCTTTCTAAAGCATCAAAGAGAAAAATGTAAGCGCTCCTATAGCTCTTATTTTTCAACAAGATTGAACAATCCTTTAGATCTTGGGAGAGTAAACTTAATTGGGATTTAAATATTCTTTCTCTTTGCACTTCTGAAAAAATTCTTTTCATCCTTTTCACCAAATTTTCTCTCCAAAGAGCAATAAAGATTCTTTTCTTAAAGTTTTGAATAAAGAAGATTTCTTAAATCTTTTAATATCTTTTCTCTCAATCACTATTGCCTGAATTCTAATCCCATATTTTTTTTCTATTCTCATACATTTTTCTCTTATAGCCTCCTCCTTGTTGGATACAAAAAAAAGGTCGACATCGCTTTTTGGAGAAAAAGTACCAGTAACTATACTTCCAAAGAGAATGCAAACTTCGGCCAAATTTTTTGTTGAAGCAATTATATCAGAAATTAGATTTCTATAGATGAAGGGTAAGTTAGCAAGTTCTTCTCTCTCGATTTCAAAAATTTTCTTGAGCGGAGGGAAAAAAATCGACCTATTGTTTAAAGAATAAAGAATTTCTTTCCCACTTTTTTCTGCATTGATTATTCCTACCTCGTTAAGCTCTTTTAGTGCACTTGCCGCAATTCCAAATCCTATCCTACACTCCCTTGCAATTTCTCTAACGTTTCTTTTAACTAGCGGAAAATCGAAGAAAAATCTAAGAATTTTAATCTTTACCTTGCTTGCTAAAAGTTTTTCAATCATGTACTATTTTTGGTACGGAAAGTATAAAAAATTTATATATTGTACTATTTTTGGCACAAAATTAAAAAAATAAAATTAAGGATTAGTTTAAAACTATGAGCGATGTTGAAAGAAGTATTGCTTTAAAAATTTTTAAAATTGCGGGTAAGGATTATTCAGCCTTTGTAAGATGGATTTATCAAACTCATAGAGAAATTATTGAAAAAGAATGCGAGAAATGCAAAAGGGATTGTCCTTATGTAAGCATAGAAGGGATTGTAAGCTGTGTTCTGGGAAATTTGGATTATTCAAAACTCTATGAAAAATTCAAAAAAATTTAAATTAAAACGCGAGTAAGAGGAATAACCAACAGGGTATGAAGTATAAAAATTTTCCCCTCATTTTTTCTCTTTTTAACAAGCTTTTCGTGATCACAAACCCTTCCTTTACTTTGAACTTTTCCATAAAGTTTAGCAGACCTTTAATATCTTTTGGTTTTATCTCATCCCTATACTTAACTTCCACTGGTAAAATTTTTTCTCCTCTCAGCACGAAATCTACTTCATCGTTTATCTTCCAATAGAATAAATTTCTGTTTTTCTCCTTTGAAATAAGGTATAGCCTATTCCCAACCACATTTTCTATAACAAAACCTAGATTTTCTTCTCTTATTTCATATTCCTTCAAGATAGCATTTCTTATTCCTTGGTCCAAGAGTAGGAACTTCTTCTTTGCTTTAAGTTGTTCTTTTAACCGGGCAAATTTTAAGATTTCCACGAGCAAATAAGAGGATTTGAGAAATTCTAGGTAGTTAAGCAAGGTACTCCTATCCAGTTTTGCTACATCGTTTATAGTCTCATAAGCTAAAATCTTACTTTGGTTTGCTGCTATGAAAGTAAGAATTAATTCAAGAACTCTTGGATTCTTTATCCCAAATAGTTTAACCACATCCTCGTAAATGGCTTTTTTTGGTACATCTTCTATCAGCCTCCTAAACCATCTTTCAACCTCATCCTTTGTTCCTTTAATCTCGAACCATTCGGGAAATCCTCCAACCACCAAAAATTCTTGAAAATATTCTTTGACCTCGTACCAGAGCTTTTTGATCTCCAGCTCATCAAGCTTGAAAATGTCTTCAAGCTTAAATTCTTTAATTTTTAATCCAGAGAGTCTAAGAAATTCTAAGAAACTTAACGGAAAAATTTCTAGGGTGATTATCCTTCCCCTCAGATATTTATTAGCTTCTTTCTGAAGAGCTAGGCTTGAAGAACCAGAAAGAAAGAATTTTAAATTTTCATATTTATCGTAATAAGCCTTAATCCATTTGTACCATCCCTCGAATACATGAATCTCATCCAAGAATATATACTTCCTTCCTTTTTTTGCTATATTTTCCAAGAAATAATCGATCAAATCTTTAATCAGATTATCGCTGAACGTATAAAGAGTTGGATCATCAAGAGAATAGTAGAGAATGTTTCTGGGATTCGTACCCTCTTTAATTAAAAATTGTATGGTTTGTTTTAGTAGAACGCTCTTCCCAACCCTTCTCGGTCCAGTTATCACTAAACATCTTCTCGTTTCTATTTCTTTTCTGATTTCGTTAAAAGCTTCTCTCCGAAAAGGAAATCTTTCTGCTTCCTTAACCCTTGAGGTAAGCCACCACTCGTTCACTTTTTCTAGTTCTTTCCTAAATCCTACCAAATTTTTAATCATATTGTTGATTATAATCAGCGATATTTATATATTTTTTGTTGGGTAAAACCTACGTTATTTCTTTGAGCTTCAACGCTGGAAATTGGACAAATCAAAATTGACAGTTGAATGTCAATTTTTGCAAAGCATGTAAATATTTATTCCATATTTTTTCATTCTGTTTGTTTTGCCCATAAGAAGTTGTCTATGAATATGCTTATGAATACCGAAGAAATAGCTCAGACTTAAATGATCTAAATCCTTGTTTCAGAATTTTTACAATTTTTTAATTCTTCTCCCAGTCGGAGAAATCAAATAGTA
>CAYYER010000044.1:0-5575 GCA_964471045.1 uncultured archaeon
CAGATATATAAATTTTTGGGAAGTAACTTTCCAGTAATCAGATAATAAAATATTTATTGCTCACTGACGCAATTAAAGAGTATAAAAGGTGTGGTAAATGGTTAAGAGGAGCAAGCCAAGAGCAGGAAGTTTAGCTTTTTATCCCAGAAAAAGGGCTAGAAGAATCTATCCAAGGATTAAAACCTATCCTGAAAGCGAGAAGACAAGAGTTCTAGCTTTCGCCGGCTATAAAGCTGGGATGGTTTCTGTTATTCTGGTTGACAATAGGAAGAATTCTCCAACTTTCGGTCAGGAAATAGCCGTTCCAGCCACTGTTCTAGATTGCCCTCCTTTAAAAGTTTTGGCTATAAGAGCTTATGAAGAAACTAAAAAAGGTTTAAAAGTTTTTTCTGAAGCTTGGACTCAGAATTTGCCTAAAGATTTAGAAAGAAAAGTTAAGGTTAAACCGAGCGAAGCTAATCTGAAAAAGATCGAGGAAAATTTAGATAAGATTTCAAAGCTCAGGCTAATAGTTTGCACCCAGCCCAGATTATCGGGAATAAGGAAGAAAAAGCCAGAAGTTTTTGAGGTTGAGGTTGGAGGTAAGGGTATAAAAGAAAAGTTTGAGTTTGCCAAATCCTTGCTCGGTAAAGAGATTAGCGCAAAAGATGTTTTCAGAGAAGGAGAGTTTGTCGACGTGATTGCGGTTACTAAGGGTAAGGGTACTGCAGGTCCAGTAAAAAGGTTTGGCGTTAAAATTCAGACAAGGAAAGCTCACGGAAAGAGAAGGCATGTTGGAACTCTCGGCTCTGAAAGGCCAGGGAGAGTCTTATGGACAGTTCCCCAAGCTGGTCAGCTCGGCTTCCAAACAAGAACTGAGCTAAACAAAAGAATTTTGAAAATTGGAGATGGGGAAGAGATTACTCCAAAGTCTGGTTTTATAAGGTATGGAGTTATAAGAAGCAATTATTTGCTTGTTGAAGGTTCTGTCCCAGGAGCTAAGAAAAGGTTAGTTTTATTAAGGCCAGCCATAAGGGCTGGAAAGCTTAAGTTTTTAGCGCCAGAGATTAAAGAGATAGTAAGTGAGTGAGATGGAGGATTTGATTAAAAAGATCGTCGAGTTTAGGGATGAAAGAGATTGGAAAAAATTTCACAATCCAAAAGATTTAGCTATTGATGTTTGCGTGGAGGCTAGCGAATTGCTTGAAATCTTTCTTTGGAAAAAAGAGGATGAGTTAGAAAAAGTTGTGGAGGAGAAAAGAGAAAAAATAGAAGAAGAGCTTGCAGACGTCTTCATAACATCTTTCTTGCTGGCTCATGATTTAGGCTTTGATGTTAGAGAGATAGTCGAGAAGAAGCTTAGGATAAACGAAGAAAAATATCCTGTTGAAAAATTCAAGGGTATAGCTAAAAAGTATGACGAGGTAGTTTGAGATGGAAGTTAGTTTACTAAACCTGAATGGAGAGAAAGTTGGAAAAGTAAAGTTACCAAAAGTCTTTGAGGAGCCCGTTCGCGAGGATTTGATCCTAAGAGCTTTTTTAGCTACTCAAAGCAAGCGAAGGCAGCCCTATGGAACCGATAAGCTGGCTGGAAAAAGAACCTCTGCTCACTACCATGGAAGAAGAAGCGATAGGTGGACGATGATGAATAGGGAAATGGCTAGATTGCCTAGAATCCATGGAAAGGGCGCTCCCTTACACATGCTCTGGCAAGCAAGGTTTGTGCCGAGCGCTAAAGGAGGAAGAAGAGCCCATCCTCCGAAGCCAGAGAAAGTTTGGGAACAAAAAATAAATAAAAAAGAGAGAAGGAAAGCTATAAGGTCTGCTCTGGCTGCAACAGCAATAAAAGAATTTGTTTTAAAAAGAGGGCATAAGGCTGAAAAGCTGGAAGAGTTACCTATAGTTGTCGACGATAAAATTCAGGAGATTTCAAAAGCTAAGGAATTGGTTGAATTTTTGAAAAAAATTGGCTTGGAAGCTGAGTTAAAGAGGGTGAAGAAGAAAAAGGTTAGGGCTGGAAAGGGGAAGCTAAGAGGAAGGAAGTATAAGAAAAAAGTTGGGCCGTTAATTGTAATAGCTGAGGATAAGGGAATAAGCAAGGCCGTTAAAAACTTGCCAGGCTTCGATGTTTGTAAGGTCGAAAATCTAAGCGTCGAAAAGCTTGCTCCAGGAGCAATGCCAGGAAGGCTAACCATCTTTACAAAATCTGCTTTAGAAAAATTAGGTGGATAGGATGGATCCATTTAAAATACTAAAATACCCTCATTTGACCGAAAAATCCATTAGCTTGGTTGAGAAAGAAAATAAAATAGTTTTTGTAGTCGATAGAAAAGCGAGTAAGAAGCAGATAAAGGAAGCCTTTGAAAAGCTGTTTGAAGTTAAGGTTGAAAAAGTAAATACTCTAATCACACCAAAGGGAGAGAAGAAAGCGATAATAAAGCTTAAGCCGGAGTATAAAGCTGCTGATATAGCTGCAAGGCTTGGAATGGTATAATTACTTTTTACTTTTCTTCAAGAACTTAAGAATCTCTCCTATAAAGGTATCAAAATCCTTCAACTCCTCTTTCAGATTTTTAAAAATCCTTTCATCGTCGACGTAAGGATATCTGTGAACGAGTATATTCCTCACACTCCTCATACCTTTGAGCTTTCGAGCAGTTTTTTCGCTGATTACTCTTTCCTTTCTTATCCTTTCGATAATATCCTCCTCTCCTGTTGGTATTCCTAGCTCAAGTCCAGAAAAAATCATGTCGCATATGTCAAGAACGCATTCGATTGAAATTTGAAGTAATCTTTCACAGGCTCTCCTTACTATCTCTGATTCTTCATATTCATCAAAAGTTTTTGGAGTAATTTCTCTCAACTTTTTCAAATATCCGCGAAGTTCTGCTATCTTTGCTAAAATTCTTTCTTCATCTAGCATAGGCAATCCTTTTTATGCAATAGAAATAATGTTTTTTAAAAAGTTCAAACTCCTTGATGGAATCTAAAGCAAGCTTAAATGTAGACTCATAATCTTTGCTAAGTAAGAATTTCCCTTCTTTTAATATTCTAACTCTTACAAAAACCGGAAGCTGCTGAAAAATTTGAATGTCATACTTGTCCGAAACTAAACTTAAGTACTCGATTTTTTTATTGCTCATCAACAGGTTAGAAAATTTCTTTGGTCTAAGCATTAAACAAACATCTATATCCTTTGGTCTAACTTTCTTCCTTACATAACTACCAAAAACTATAACGGCTAAAACATCCTTATCCTTTCTTGCCTTTTCAATGATTTTTCTTAGTCCTTTTTCCATAAGCTAAAATTTATATTTAAGTTTATTTAAGAGTTTTCTGCCTATATTTTAAAGACTCATTCTAAAAATATTTTATGGAAATCCCAGATTTGATCTTACTCTTTGGAATGATTTTCATCTTCTTCATAATTTTAAATTCTATCTTAAGCGTCTCAGAGGCTGATATAGAAGAGCTTACCCAAGGAGAATGCAATTTGTCAGAATTTGCTTGCAGGCTTGGAGAAGCTCTAGGCTTGCCAAGGGCTTGGATAAACTCAAGAGTTTTTTTGAAATACGTGGTTATCCCTTTCCTAGGAATTTGTTCAGTAATCTACGGCTTTCTAGATAATGTTAAAATCTTTCCTCAGCACAGGATAAACGTAGTTCTAGCCATTTTAATTGCTTTATCGACCATTCACTCAGGAGCTTTTACTTTCTTGGTTGCTGCACTCTTCGCAACCCTAGGAATTTTTTCTGTAATAGTTTTCTTCTTCCTCTTCTTCTTCGGTTTGTATGGTTTGCTAAAGCTTGCTTTCAGGTTATAGGAAAAGTTTTTTATCTTTATCCAGCTTCTATAGTAAGCAAGCTAGATTTCATCCAACCGTATGGAATCTCCGGAACCCAAACATTTACATCTATCAAAAAGGAATTTGAGGGAAAAAGGATTGCACTCGTGTTTAAAGATTGTTCTATGGCAGTTAGGTCGCAAGCAGCAAAGTTTGGATCTGTTCTGCTATCATACCTGTAAATATAAATCTTTGAGCAATCCCAATAAGCTGCTACGCAATGTCCTGCTAGCGGACCAGAAGAAAAATTATAAATACCCCAGTCTTTAAATGCATGGGTGAAACTCCCCCCTATATCAGGATCTCTTGTGCTAGCAGTTCCTTTATCGGTGTCATTCTCTATATAAATTTCTGCTGAAGTACTATTACAAGTTCCATCGCTTGCATTTACTAAGCACCATAAGTAATCTCCTGTAACATTCCTGTAATACCCCCATGCTTTTGCGTTCGCGCATTTTGTACTTCCTGCATCAGTCGGCTTACTTGTATTCCATTCTAGCCTACCAGCATAGTAAAATTTTTCCCCGCTCACATTCTTTCTGATGACCAGAACTCCACCTGCAGCATAAGCTTGAGCAGACCCAGAGCCTACAGGGTTGCTTGTTTCTTTCTCTAAAGTATCGACGTAAGCATAAACGAAAGTAATGTTAGTCGAGCCAGTATTCTTAATCTCGAGCCATTTGATTTCGCCTTCTTCTTTTGGCAAGAGCGTCCAGGAGAGAGAAGCTGGCAAAACCGTTATTTTTGTTATTTGTGAAATTTGTACGCTAACGTTTGTCTGGTTGCTAGAAATAGCAAAACTTCCCTGGTTTGAAAGGGAGAGAAGGGTTAGAAGGAGTAGGAGAAAAATATTAAATTTAATAAATGTATTCAATTGGCTCATAAGATTCTAAATCATAAATGTATTCAAAAAAATAAAAATATTATCTCGAAAAACCAAATTTTAATTAGTGGCAAGAGGACATTTAGTGGCATCTATAGATAAGAATTTGCTGAAGAAATGGAAAGAGTATTGTAGAGAGAGGTGTATAAACAGCTCTAGGCTTGTGGAGAAGCTTATAAGAGAATTCTTGAAGAAGGAGAAGGTTCTATAATTCTTGATTTCTTCTAGGGTTTTATTATATATCCGCAAACCTTTTTAAAGTTTGTGATTTTAAAAAAACTATCTCACTTCCAACAACCATTTCCATAGAGGAAAGCATTTAACCTTTTTCCTCCCTAGCTTTAGCTCATCCTCTAAGTCCCAAGTAATCAATACCAAATCCTTACATTTTAATACTTCGCTACCCTTAACCAAACCTTTAATTTCCCTTCTTTCAATCTCATCCTTTCCCGAGACATAACTAACCTGAATTAGCTGCCTAACTTTTAAGCCTTCTTTCAAAACAAAGTCAACCTCCCTTTGCTGATAATCCTTCCAATAAAAAACATCTATTAGAGGGTTCGAGCTCTTAACCTTGAAAAGTTTGATTGCAACTAAGTTTTCCATGAGTTTCCCTAAATCTTCGGAAAATTTGGGCAAGAGATTATAAAAAATGTTATCTATGGAGTAAAGCTTCCTAGGTTGCCCCACTCTTTCTCTTGTTTTAGGAGACATTTTCTCAAAAGCAAAGCAAAAGAATGCAGATTCAAAATACTTAAGATAATTCGAAACAGTTTTTTTGCTTATCCTTATTCCCTTACTTCTAAAATATTTTTCTACTTTTGAGATCGAAAAATGAGAGGAAAAGTTACTTATTAAAAGTTTTGAGA
>CAYYER010000045.1:0-2783 GCA_964471045.1 uncultured archaeon
ATTCAAAGGTGGTGAAGGAAGGGAGCAAAAATTCTTCCAACTATTAAAAATAAATTTATAATATTAAAATTCGATTAATAATTTATGGATTTTTTGGTGGAAGAGAAAGAAAAAGAACAGAGAGCTTATGAAACTCTTCTGGCTACTAACCCAAAAATTTTAAGAATCTTGAGCAACGAGCTAGTTTTAAGAATAATTCGACTTTTAGCCAAAAAGCCGAGTTGTGCGATGGACCTAGCTAGAAAATTGAAAGAGCATGAGCAAAAAATTTACTACCATCTAAGGAATCTGGAAAAATTCGGGATAGTAGAACTCTTGAAAAAAGAAGAGAGGGTTGGAGCAATAGCAAAGATTTACAGAGTTAGATATCCGGCTATTTCCTTCAAGCTCTTTGAAGACGAAAAAATAGTAAACAAAAAAGTTAAAATCAGGGAATTAAAATTCTTCAAGCCTTTTATCAAAAGAGGAAAGTTAAACGCTACTCTAATAATCGGCTCTCCTGACCCTCATGGCAAGTATGCTGCTCAAGCTTCGGATGGATGCTGTGCAATAGATTTAGCCCTATTTTTGGGTAGCTTGATAAAAGATCCAAGCTTGCCAAATTACAAGCTAGATACAGAGGTTAAGAAGGAAGATTTGGAAAAGAATTTAATCTTGGTGGGCGGGCCAAAATCTAATATAGTAGTCGATAGGGTTAACAAGAATTTACCGATTTGCTTCGATTTCCATAGGGAATGGAACATTTATTCTCCTTTATCAAAAAACGTTTATGCAGGAGATGATGTTGGAGTAATAGAGAAAATAGAAAATCCATTCAACCCTAAGAAAGAAATTTTAGTCCTAGCTGGAAAAAGGTTTAAGGGAACGAGAGCAGCGATAATCGCTTTGATCAAGCATTTAAAAGAAATAGAAAAAGGAAACAAGTTTGATTCGAGCATAATTGCAAAGGTTGTTAGAGGCGTAGATAGGGATGCGGATAACCGAATAGATGATGCAATATTTTTGGAATAGATTTTTATTTCTTTTTCTCTGTCTTAAATATATGCTCAATCGAAAGGTCTCGCCTTCGAGGAAGTTGATCGATTCTTCTTTTGTATGGAAAAAAGACGATGGATACTATGCAGTGATAGATATAATGAGTAGGGTTGATTCTGCTGTTCTTACAACAGTAGCCTTTAATCTTTATGGGAACTATCCAGAGTTTTCTATTTCAGAACTTAAAAGATATTTGAGGCTTAGGAAGCTTCCCGATCCTAATGGCTATAGCTTAGTGGACGAGAAGAGGTCTTGCTATGATAACGTTGAATCGATAGTCTACGTGAGAGCTTTAACTAAAAAGAGATGGGAAAGGAAAGAGTATAACAAGGTGAAGATTAAAAATTTAGTTTTGGAAAATGCTTCGTTTGGAGAGAAGGTTAAATCCTTAAGAAACTTGGAAGTGAGCTGTAGCTGCCCTAGAGCCGAGTATCAAAGTATTTGCAGACCTGCTTATTATCAAAGGAGAATATTTAAAGATCCTAGAACTTATAAAGATGTTCCAGGTTCTTTCATAAACTCTGTTTTTTGTAAGCATGCTTGCATAGCTTTAGATTGGCTTACTCTCTTTTATGGAACAGCAAGTTTTGAATATTTTGGTCCTTCTCCTCATGTAATTAAGGCATCAAAAATAGTGATTAAAGATTTCTTGAGGTTTAAGCCCAGGTATCCTGATTACAAGTTGAATAATTTATATTTAGCTGAATTAAAAAGGAATTCTATTAATCTTCATGAACCACTTCTGAAATATATTTGGTAATTAAATTTCTCCCTTATGCTCTTTTAGCCAATTGTCGATAGCTTTTTTTATGTCAATAGTCATCTCTTCTCCAGAAGGCAACCTTCTTTTAACCGTTATCGGCAAGATTTTATTCTTGAACTCAAGCTTTGCAAGCTCGGCAGGATCTTTCAAATCAGATTTTACCAAGACAGGAGCCCCCAGAGCTATTTGCAAGGCTCTAGCTCCTATCAAGCGAGCAAATTCAAACCTAGTCAATCTATCTTTCGGCCATATCATAGCAATCATGGCTTAAACTTATGAATCTCTTTCAGCAAGTCTATATGCCCTAAGAAAAGCTGTCTGCAGCAATATCTTTTCAATCCAAGTTCGTCTAGAACTTTTCCAGAAGGCTCTCCCTTAGAAACCCTTTTCTTGTATTCTTCCCAAAGATGACCAATTACCTTACCACAAGTAAAACAACGAACAGGTATGATAATCTACATCACCGTTATTTTAAAAATTATAATCATACTAATTTAAATCACTTTCGGTCTTAAAAGTTTAAGCATTCTTTGCGCATTGGCCAACATAGCATGATTATTGTTGAAGAAAATGTAAACTTTTTTGGCTTTAACTCTTAAAATTCTTTCTTTGATTTCTTCCAGCTCTTTAGCTTCATAATAATGAGCATACCAATCGCTCCTCCCATGCATCCTTAGGTAAATGCTATTGCTCGTGCAATAAATCTCTCTAGGAAAATTTGTAAAGTAGGGAGCATCAACGCTAACCCAAGTTATTCCTAGATTTTTTGCCCATTCAATCCATTTGGCTTCGAACCAACTAAGATTTCTGACTTCCAGAGCAAACCTTTCTTCAAGCTTAACCTTCTTGATAAAACTCTCTACCTTTGAGGAAAATTTTTGGGTTAGGGAAGGAGGTAATTGAAACAGATAAAAATCTATGTTTTCAGCCAATGGCTTAAACAATCTTTCGAATTTTTTCCAGGTTGAAAAAGCTCTTTCGCTAA
>CAYYER010000045.1:2793-5002 GCA_964471045.1 uncultured archaeon
GTTATCAAACGATTAACTTTTATGCTCCATCTTAGGCTTGGATTAAATTCTTTAGTTTTCCTTGCCCAAGATTTTACTTGGTTGGGAAAAGGAAAACGGTAGAAACTTGCGTTTAGCTCTACAGAATTCAAGCCAGAGTTTTTAATATACCAGTCAAAACCATTAGGGTTCCAGCCGTATGCCCAGCCTGAAGTTCCTACAAATACTTGCATAATTAATATCTCTTTTCTAATTCTAATTTTTATTAAAATAGTATGAGCATTAAAAAGAGAAAAGATCAATTAGCAGTCGTAAAGCTTGGAAAAAGTATTGATTGGAAATTTGTTGAGAAAACTATTGAGAAGGAATTAGAAGCTCATAAGAAGTAATAGATACTAATTTTTGATTGCAGCTTTGGTTGAGACTTAAAAACTCTTGTAACTTCATGTCATTCTTTACTTACCCTATTCTACACTTAAAAAGGAATTAGAAATGAAGGAAGGTATAATCAAAGCATATGCTGAAAAGGGCGAAGAAATTTTACCTGAACTTTTAGAAGAAAATGGTATTTTTGAGAACGATTTAATCAAATAATTCTTCAAATCTTCTTTAAGTACTTTTCCAGATCTTTATACTCTCTCCTCCTTTCTAATAAACAAATTAAAATTATCAGGTTTTTAATGATAGCATAAACCAACCTTATTTCTTTTCCTTTTAGGTTGAGTCTCACCCTAAAAATTTTGGAGAATTTTTTAGAATGGATACGTTTGTAGCGATATGGATTAATCTTAATTAATTCAATCTTGTTTTTAATTATTTTCTTTGATCTTTTGTCTAATTTTCTAATTTGAGAAAAAAAGAAGTCTGTTGCTCTAATTTTATACCTCATTCGAGAGCCTCTTTGAGCTCTTTTTCTGTTCTAATTTTCCTCTTTTCTATGGATTTTTCTAAAAGCTCTTCTATTAGCTCGATTTCTCGCTCAGTAAATGTTTCATCAAACTCTTCTCTTTCAAAAATTTTCTCCCTTAGGGCTTCAGCTGCTAGCTCTTGCAAACTCCTGTATCCATAAATTTCTGCATATTTTTTTGCCTCTTTTATCAGCCTTTCAGGTAATCTAAGGTTTATCTGTTTCATGATATCATATGATATTTTTAGATATTTAAAGATATCATTTGATTTTATAGCAAAGTCGAGGAAAATATAAAGGATCTAAGCTTTACTTATAATTCGACATAAAAAACTTAGATTTAAACGTTCAACTATTATCTATGCTTGAAATAGATGGTTCAATAGGCTATGGACAAGTTTTGAGGACAGCCATAGCTCTATCTAGCTTACTTCTCAAGCCAATCAAAATTTTTAACATCAGAAAAGGAAGGCCAAAGCCTGGCTTGATGGCTCAGCATTTAACCGGGGTTAAAATCGCTGGCGAGTTTTGTAATGCAGAGATAAAAGGTTTAAAGATTGGCTCTATGGAAGTTGAGTTCGTTCCCAAGGAGTTTAATGTAAAGGATAAAAAAATCGATATAGGTACTGCAGGTCAAATTTCTCTATTATTGCAAACCTTAACACCTTTGTTAATTTTCGCAGGTAAGTCAGTTAATTTAGAAATTATTGGCGGAACAGCAGGACTAGGAGCCCCTACTATTCAATACGTTAAGCACGTTACCTTTCCTATTCTATCGAAGCTTGGAATTAAAGTTCCTGAAATCGAGGTTTTAAAAGAAGGGTTTTATCCGAAGGGTGGTGGAAGAGTAAGGATTAAAACTTTTCCTGTAAAAAGATTGAATTCGATTGAATTGACTGAGAGAGGAAAAATAAAAGCAATTAGAGGAATTTCGATAGTAGGTTCTTTACCCAAGCATGTTTTAGAAAGACAAACCAACTCTGCAATCGAAGTTTTAAAGGAATATGGTTTTGATGATATACTTATATCATCTCAACTAGTCCATACTTATTCCCCAGGCACTTCCATAACTCTTTGGGCCCTAGCAGAAAATTCGATCTTGGGAGCTGATAATATAGGAAAAAGAGGGGTAAGGGCTGAAGTTATTGGGGAAGAGTGTGCCAAAGAATTGATCAGATCTATCGAATCGGAAGCTGCCTTGGATAAGTATATGGCTGACCAAATTTTGCCTTTCCTAGCTTTGGCCGAAGGAAAGAGTAGGATTAAAGTTGAAGAGATAACCGAGCATTGTAGGACTAACTTAAGAGTTTGCGAGTTAATGCT
>CAYYER010000046.1:0-4931 GCA_964471045.1 uncultured archaeon
ATCTTTCCCTTTTTTCTTTCCAGAATATCTTGAATAAAAATATAGTTCATTTCACTTCCGCTCAATTCTCTTCCTCTATCATCGACGAAGACTGCTCTATCACCATCTGCATCAAAAGCAGCCCCAAAATCTGCCTTCTCTTCCTTCACTCTTCGTTTGAGCAAGCTTAAGTTTCTTCCCTTTGGTTCCAGTCTTTTTAACCCATAAAAGTTTGGATCGAGTTTGGCATGCAAGCCTATAACTTCTAACCCAAATTCTTTCAAAATCTTAAGGAATAGAACCCCAACACCACCAAAGCATTCAACCACAACCTTTCCTTTCATTTTTTTAAACTTTTTCTTCAAGAAATTCTTGTAAAAGGCTATAGCATCCTTTCTTCTTCTAAGCTTTCCTTTTCCTTCGGTAAACTTTTCTTCCTCAAATATTTTTTTAATCTTTTTTATTTCTTCGACAAAGCTAGTTCCATCAGGCTTGACAAGCTTCAGGCCCGTCCATTCTTTTGGGTTATGAGAGGCCGTGATTATACACCCGAACATTTTCTTCTTCCATGCATAGAAGTAAAGAATGGGGTTTGGTAGCATCCCCAAGGAAATTACTTCGGAGCCCGAGGCAATCAGTCCTTTAGTAAATCTTTTGAAGAATTTTCTTGAAACTTCCCTAGAATCGTAAGCTACGCAAATTTTTTTCCCCTTTATGAAGCTACCCACAGCCCTTCCAAGCTTGAAAGCTATTTCATCGGTTAAGTCTTTTCCGTAAACTCCTCGAATATCGCAGCTTTTAAAGATGCTCATCAATATTAAATTTATTTTCTAAAGCTATAAACTAAATTTAATGATAAAGTTTGAAAAAAGGGTTTTGAGGGCAAGGTTTAGGAATCCTTTGCTTGATTTTTATTTGGACGAGCAAGTCATAGAATTCAGGAAGGATCCTCTAACTTCGAGCACATGCAGGATAAACTTAAAAAGAAGCAGAAGACCGAAGCAGGTAAAAGAAGATAGAAAAGCTTTTGAAAGGATAGTAAAGGAAAGCAGAAAGAATTGCTTTTTTTGCTTAAAGAATATAGAAAAGTCTACGCCCAAGTTTGTTGGGTTGAAAGAAAGGTATTTTGGGAAAAATTCTATTCTATTTCCAAATTTATTTCCCTGTAGCTCCTTTCATGCGGTAGTCGTTCTAGATGCGAGAAAGCATTATTTGCCTTTGAACAAAATCGATTCAAAAATTTTACTCGATTCCTTAAAGCTTAGCATAGAATTTTTAAACTCAGCCAATAAAGCTAACCCTAGCTTTAGGTACCCAAGCATAAACTTTAACTTTCTCCCCTCGGCAGGAGCTTCCATAATTCACCCCCATTTTCAGGTTTTGCTCGACGATAAACCAACTTTTTTTACAGGAGTTTTAATCAGAAAGAGTCTTGAGTATTTCAAAAAATTTGGCTCTAACTTTTGGGTAGATTTAGTAAAAGAGGAAAGGAAGAGAAAGGAAAGGTATATAGGTAGGCTGGGTAGTTTTGCTTGGGTAGCAGATTTTGCCCCAGTCAAGAATAATCAAGTCTCAGGAATAACAACAAGAAAGATCTCAAGCTTGAATGAGCTAAGCCAGAAAGATCTGAAAGATTTGGCTTTAGGATTGGAAAAAATTTTCAAAGGCTTGTATAGAAAGGGGGTAAGAGCTTTGAACCTCAGCATCTTTTCAGGTCCTATGAACGAGGATATAAGCGATTTCTTCAGGGTTAACCTAAAAATTGTTTCTCGCCCGCCATTTTCCAAATTTTATGTTTCAGATATTGGTTTTATGGAGCTGATTCATCTAGAATCAATAGTCGAAACCCTGCCGGAAGATGTGGCAAAAAGCTTAAGATTTAAGGGGGGGAATTGATAATTATGAAAATTGCCTTTTTCGTTTGGGAATATTGGCCTCGCTTAGTTGGCGGTTTGGGAACTTATGCGATCGAAATCACGAAGAAATTCAAAGAAATGGGGCATGAGGTTACGGTCTTTACCTTGAATGACGGTACTTTAAAAACTCTCGAGGAATGGGATGGTATAGAAATCCATAGACCGATGCTGGTCGATTCGAGCAAAGTATTTCCTATTTTCGTAAGGGAGGACTTGAAAAGATGGGGAACTCACATAAAATTCTTCTCTGACATTTTTTCTTACAACTATCTCTCTGCCTCAAAATTCGTCAATCTATTGGTTAAAAGAAAAAAGGAAAAGTTTGATGTAGTAGCTTTTCATGATTGGCTGGCAGCTTTTGCAGGTGCAATAATAGAAAAGGAAATTCCTTCCTTGCCTACAGTATTCCACGTTCATTCGATAGAAGAGCAAAGGGCTTTAGGAGGTGGCTCGCAAGTTATAAAAGAAATAGAAAGAGAGGCCGCTAGAGATGCTGATTCTATAATCACAGTTTCCTATTCCATGAAGGATTTTTTAGTTTCTCTTGGATATCCAAAAGAAAAGATCAACGTTTGTTACAATGGCTGCGACCCAGAAAAGTACAATCCAAAGAAAGTCGATCCAAGGAAAGTTGAAGAGCTAAAGAAGCTTTATGGAATCAAGCCTGAAGAGAAAGTTATTTTCTTCATCGGGAGGTTGACAGCAGTAAAGGGTGTTTATAATTTAGTCAATGCCATGCCTTTAGTTCTGGAGGAATTCCCTCGGGTAAAACTAGTTATTTTGGGAAAGGGAGAGCAATACAAAGATCTAATAACTTTCGTTCAACAGCATAACATAGGGAATAAGGTTATAATTCGCTCGGAATGGGTTAGCGAGGAAGAAAGAATTCTGCATTATTCGATGGCCGATGTCTGCGTTTTTCCTTCTTTGAGCGAGCCATTCGGGATAGTAAGCCTAGAAGCAATGGCTATGGAAAAGCCTGTAGTAGTAGGAGCTTCTGGAGTCTCTGGCTTAAGAGAGCAGGTTATCCCTTCCGACCCAAATAGGACTGGCGTGCACGTAGATGGAAATAAGCCCGAGGATATAGCTTGGGGTATCAAAGAAGTCCTAAGGAATTTTGAGGAAGCCAAAAAATGGGGGAAGAATGGGAGAAAAAGAGTTTTGAAAGAATTCACTTGGGAAAAAGCTGCTAAAAGAACGTTAGCAATTTATGAAAAATTAATCAAATAATAATAGGTTAGATGGCCAGAATAATAGGAATTGTTTCTGGAAAGGGAGGAGTAGGAAAAACTACTCTGGTAGCAAATCTTGGAGTTGCCCTAACGAATTTTGAAAAAAGAGTAACCATAGTCGATTGCAATGTAACAACTTCTCACCTAGGCTTTTATTTTGATTTATACTATTACCCCAAAACCTTAAACCAAGTTTTGAAGGACGAAATCTCCTTGGAAGAAGCAACCTATTATCATCCTAGCGGAGTAAGGATTGTGCCAGCAGCCTTGACCATAGAGGAATTGATAGGAATAGATATAAACAAGCTTAAAAGCTTGGATTTTGGAAACGCGGATATAGTTTTGCTAGATTCGGCCCCTGGCTTAGGGAGAGAGGCTATGAGCGTTTTGAATGCTTGTAAGGAAGTGATTTTTGTTACCACACCTTTCATGAACGCTGTTTCAGATGTAATCAAATGCAATAGAGTTGCTAAATATTTGGGCTTAGAAGCTTTGGGAATAGTTTTGAACATGTGGAGGAAGGATTTTCATGAGTTGGATGAAAAGGATGTAGAAGATTTAACAGGCTTGCCAGTAATAGCAAAGATTCCTTTTGATTTAAACGTTCAGAAAAGCTTAGCCCATAGAATGCCGACAGTTTTGTTCGCTCCTTATTCGCCAGCGAGCATAGAGATTAATAAGCTTGCTGCCCGGCTTATTGGCGAAGCTTACTCTCCTCCAAAGAGAAGGTTTTTGTTCAAGCTTTTAAGATTTTTAAGGAAATAGTCATTCTCCCATTACAGTTACAAAAATTCTTCTATGCCTAGGGCCATCAAGCTCTAAAAGCAAGGCTCTCTGCCAAGTCCCCCTAACTATTTCCCCATCCTTAACAGGATAAATTCTTGATTGTCCTATGAAACCGCTAGCCAAATGGGAGTCAGCATTATCATCTATTCTATCATGCTCATAGCCAGCTCCTTCAGGAAATAGCTTTTCTATCTGATTTTCTATATCATTTTTCAAGCCAGATTCATTTTCCTCTAAAATCAAGGCAGCAGTTGCATGGGGCAAGAATACCAAGCAAATACCATCTTTGACCTTACTTTTCTCGACTATCTCTTCAACTTTGTCGGTTATATCGATTACTTCCCTTCTTCTAGAGGTCTTTATCCCAAACTCGGCTTGATAAACTTTCATAATCATTTATTTTTCTACTTTCTTAATAAATTTGATGAGGTTAGCAGCTTTATTCTCAGGAGGAAAAGATTCGACCTATGCTCTATTCCTAGCTTCAAAAACTCATGAAATTAAATATTTGGTTACAATTTTTCCCGAATCTAAAGAATCCTGGATGTTTCACCATCCTTGCATAGAATTGACAAGCTTGCAAGCTGAGGCCATAGGGATTGAGCAAATAATTCAAAAAACAAGGGGAGAGAAAGAGAAGGAATTAGAAGATTTAAAGAAAGCACTAGAAAGAATTAAAAATGAAATTGATGGTGTGGTTAGCGGTGCTATCCAAAGCGAATACCAAAAGACAAGAATCGATAGAATTTGCAAAGAATTGAAGCTCAAGAGCTTAGCTCCCTTATGGCATAGGGATGCTGAGCAATTGCTTAAAGAAGAGATTGAAGAAGGATTTGAGATTATAATGACTGGAGTTTTTACTGAAGGTTTGGATGAAAGCTGGCTTGGAAGGAAAATCGATTTAGAGGCTGTGGAAGAATTGAAAGAGTTAAAAAAGAAGTATGGAATTAATCTAGCAGGAGAAGGCGGAGAATTCGAAACTCTAGTTTTAGATTGTCCTTTATTCAAGAAGAAAATA
>CAYYER010000047.1:0-4842 GCA_964471045.1 uncultured archaeon
TAGTTAAATTGAATTGCATTCTAGTTTTGTTACTAGTATTGACAGTACCGTAGTTTAAAGCTGAAATACTTGAGTTGAGCGTCGAAAATATTATATCTCCAGAATATTCTATTCCATTACTTTCATTTCCATAAATCCTTATTTCCCAAAATTCTAGGGGAGTAAGATGTTGATAGAATATATTTTTTGTTAAAGAATTACTTATAGACTTTCCTTTTAGCCCATTTCCAAAGAGGAAGATATGAAGATTAGACGATGAAGTTAAATTTACTTTAATAGAAGTGGCATTTTCTATAGAAGATGTGTTGAAGAAAAAGGAATGGTATTGAGTTGAGTTGGCTGGAAGAATTCCTTCAAACTGGCCTATTCCATTTTGGTCTGGCTTAACTTCTATGTCTAGAATCGTCTCTAAAGAAGCGTTCTCGGAAGAAGTATTGGTTATAATTATAAAGCCTCTATACCTTCCAGGAGGGTGCCCTGTTGAATTTATAACTATAGTAAAATTGGTTGAATTATGCTCAATTGTTAGTTCCCCAGAGTTATTGTAATATCCTGTTTCATTAACAACTAAAAACCATACACAATAAGAGGTATCGCTAATTTCTGTTATACTACAAGTAGAAGGTCTACTCAGATTAGTGTAGTTGAAGAAGAGAAAATATGAGGTTGAATTATCTACTTTCACAGAAAAGTTATAGTTAACGTTAGAAGTTACGGTTAGATTGCCTGTATAGCCGTAAGTCCAGTTGATTAAAAGCAAGTCTGGAGTAATGTTAAATTCTTGGGCTGGAGAGGAGGTTAGACCTTTTCCTATAAAAGTGAATAGAAGGATAGAAACGATTAAAAAAATAGTGAAATTTTTCGATGAGTCCATCCTTCCACTTAAATTAAATTTTGGTTTTTGGTTGAAATAAAAAATTAAGGATAGTTCACAGAAGCTTGCAAAGTTTTAACCAAAATTTTCGAATAATTTGCTTTCCAATCAACTTGTAAAACTGTAACTTCCTTCGATTTTAAAGGATCTTTTGGTTCATTCAGAATCTTTGCCTCTTTTCCGTCGACGAAAACTTTAAAGCCAGAAACTTCAAGCTTGCCAGTATTTACCACGGTTATCAAAAGATTGCTATTAGAATCTCTTTCAACGCTCAAAATCTCAATCTTATACAAAACATTCTTTACGATTGCTATTATCTCGCCAGTAGAGCTTGGAATTTTTGGAGGGAAATACCTGCTTATAAAACCTTCTAGATAGCTACCGATTATCGGTATATCTTTCAGGCTTGGTATGGAGCCAAAGATTAAATAGCTTGCAAAAAGGACTAAAGCTATTAGCACAACTCCAACCACCACATTCTGCAAAACTTTTAGGGAAATATAAACTACTATTACCAAAAGGATTATTCCTATTATAAAGGGGACTACCATGATTAATATTAGAAATTTAAGAAATAAATAGGAAGCTTTTTCCGATGAGAGGTGTGTCTTCATTGATCAGACCGTATGCCACCTCTTCATCTTTGGAAGCTTAATAATATAAATAATCTTTAACAAAAAAATTATGCCCCCGTAGCTCAGTTTGGATAGAGCGGCGCCCTCCTAAGGCGAAGGTCGCGGGTTCGAATCCCGCCGGGGGCATGAGTATTATAAAAAAGGAAAAACACAAAACTTTTTGGAAGGATGGATTTTGATATTTTTAATTGACTTAACTTGCTGAATGTGCTATATTTTTAAATTTAAATGAGGTTTTGAGTTTACTAGTTCTTTAAATTTTAAGTACTTCAATAATCCTTAGAGGAATCTTCTACAATTGCTTTAAATAAGTTTTTTCCTAATTATTACTCAATGGAACGACTGAAGGAAAGGATAAAAACCTTCAAGTCTATTCGTGAAGCTAAAAAGTACTACAAGAAAAACCTTTTAGATTTACATCACAAGCTAATTGATTTCTACAACTCATTGTTTGATACAAACTTGAGGATTTCGATAGAATTTAGTTCAGGTCCTCCAGCATTTGACCCAGAGAAAAAGAAGGTTATCTTTGGAGGGTTGCATATGCATGAAACTGTAGCTAATAAACTTGGAATATCGCTTAAGAGCTTATGCTTCTCTAGTCTGGCTAATGAGGAAGCGAAAAGATACTATTTTCACGTAAATCCTTTTTTCCAGAAAAATGTTAATGGAATGAGAGGAGTAGGAGTAGCGCATGTTATTGTAAGATATCTTGAATTAATGTCCGGAGAAAAATTTGAACCTCTAAATACCGAAATAGCTTTGCTATTTTTAGAAGGAGTGGGAAGTGCTGCATCTCACAGAGCTTTGGATGAATTTGGACTTTGGGACGCAAAGCTGCTTGAAGAGAAATGTTACGAAACCCTTAAAAATAAAAAGTACTATTCTTTAGAAGAACTTGCAGAGAAAGGTATCCCAGCTATGTATTTCGGGTTTGATTTCAAAAAATTCTTTAAGGTTATCAGACACTTTTATAATTTAAGTGAAAAAAGCTTTCGAAGGGAAGTAAGAAGAGATCCTAGGGAGATTTATAAAAAAATTTTTTAATCTTCAGGCTCTTGTCTATTTCCTGATCTCCATAGTTTTCTAGTAGGACAGTTCGATGCTTTGAGCACCTTTCTATATACCTTGCTTACCTTCTTATACCATCAACTCTTAATTTGCAAAAATTTTATACTCAAGTAAATATTTTATTAATTATGCTCCCTAAAAAAGAACTCCAAAAAATAGCAAATCTTACAGTTGAAGCTATGAGAATAGGAAGAAAGACAAATCATGGAATAGAAAAAGCGAGAAAAAAATTCGGAAAGTTTGTAGACAAAATTTTAAAACTAAAAACTTTTTCAAGGAAAGACTTAACAAAAAAAGAGCTAAGAATCGTAGAAAAATTGAAGGATCCTGATTATGGTCCCCTAATAATAGAAAAAGATGGAAAATATTTGGTTAAAACAGAAGTTGGAGAAACTGTCAGGCTAGTCTACTCTGAAGTTAGTAAGGAGTGCAAATTGCTTGCTCAACTAATAAAAGAAGCCTGCTGGAAAAAAGGCGTTCATGTAACCGATTTAACCTACAGCTCGAAAGAAGCGAGAAGACATTTAGAATTAATCCCTTTCAATACAGCAGCTGAATTGCCCCTAACAGCAAAGCTTTTTGCAGGAGCCTATGATGCAAGAATTTTTTTAGGCGGCGACGAGGACATAAATTGGATTAAGGGTTTGGAAGATAAGGTTAAAGCTGGAGCCTTAGCCTCACAAAAAATTCATGAAATAATAGATAGGAAGAAAGTTAGATGGTGCTACTTTGGATGGCCCATACCAAAAAAACAATATTTTGTCAACAAGCAAAAATACAGGAAAGTTTTTATTAACGCTATTAAAGCAACCTTTTCTCCAAGAGTTAAAAAATTGTGCGAATATTATAGAAAAGCTTTGGAAAATGCTGATGAAGTAAGGATCACTGCTAACGATGGAACGGATTTAACTTTTAGGATAAAAGGAAGGCCTATTTTGGTTGCAGACGGAATTATAGATGAAAATGATTTGAAAAGAGGAGACGTTGGATTGAACATACCTGACGGGGAAGTTTATTGTGCTCCTCTAGAAAACTCGGCAAACGGTTTTATAATTTTTGATTGGGTAGCAATCCATGGCTTTGGCTTGGTTAAAGATTTAAAGGTTAGGTTTAAAAGAGGAAGAGTTGTTTGGTTTGATTCACCTCAGAAAAAAATATTCCAAAAGTTTTTGGATGCAAACACAGGAGATAAGGATAGGATTGCTGAGCTTGGAATAGGAACGAATCCTGCAGCCAGGTTTATAGGAGAAACCATAGTGGACGAAAAAATATTCGGAACTATTCATATTGCTATTGGTCATAATAGAGGAGTCTATAAAGGAAAGAATAAAGCATCAAGCCATCAAGACATGATTAAGGTTATGAAAGGAAAAGGAGGAAATTTATACGTAGATGGAAGGCTTGTAATGAAAAATGGAATGCCAGCTGGTAAAGTATGAAGGTAATAGAGAACGTAATTAAGAATGCAATTTTGCTTAAGCCGAATGAAAACGTTTTGATAATTTATGATGAAGATAAGAAAAAAATAGCCGATCTATTTTTTAAAGCTTGCGAAGAGTTGGGAGCCGAAGTTTATTCCTCAAAAATTAGAAGAAGGGAAGAAACGAAAAGAGAACCTCCTCTAGCAATAAAGGAAGCTATGAAATTTTCAGACGTGATCTTAGCGATTACGAGCATTTCTTTAACCCATACAAAAGCTGTTAGAGAAGCTAGGAAGTATGGGGCAAGAATTGCCAGCATGCCGGGAATTAATGAAAAGATGTTTCCTGCGTTGAATGTTGATTATAAAGAATTGGCAAAAGAATGCAAAGCAATTGCTAGGCTTTTTGAAAAAGCAAGAAGAATAAAAATAAAAACGAAGCTTGGAACCGATTTGGCTTTAGAGAAAGGAAGAAGGAAAGTCCAAATAGACGATGGTATCTTAGACAAGCCAGGAAGCTTGCACAATTTACCTGCTGGCGAAGTTGGAATTGCTCCTCTAGAAGATTCAGCAAGCGGAAAGGTAGTTATCGATACTTGCATGGTTGGAGTGGGTAAAATTTCTAGTCCAATAGAAATTGAGGTTAAAAGGGGGAAAATAGTTAAGATTTCTGGAAAGGAAGAAGCGAGAAAGTTAAAAAGGATTCTTAGAAAAGCTGACAAGAATGCAAAAATTCTTTGCGAGTTTTCTATCGGCATGAATAGAAGAGCAAAGCTTATAGGAGAAGTTTTGAACGATGAAAAAGCTTTTGGAACTTGTCATGTAGCCTTTGGAGACAATAA
>CAYYER010000048.1:0-4734 GCA_964471045.1 uncultured archaeon
CCCTAAACTCAAACTGGTTAGGAAAGCTTTGATTTATCCATAAAAGGCAATTCTCCAGGGTAAGACTACCATTCCCAAGGATAAAAACATTTCCGTTAACCGTAATATTCCCTAAGGAGGAGCATCTGCAATGAGTATTATCAGAGATTATCCAATCTCCACTTGATGAAGGATAAGTTCCACCACATTCTACGTTTCTTGTTAAAAAGCTAAAAATCTCGCTTTCGTTCCAATTGTTGTTTGAATCGTTTGCATAAACTTTCCATCTTATTAGCGTGTTAGGAGTCGAGTTAATTATCTTAACAGCTTTTGACCATGAAGCTTGAGGAAAAGATTCTTCAGCTTGAATAGAATAACTCGGCTCGGGGTCAGCAAACTTCCTTACCCTTACATTATCAATTCTGTATTCATTCCTCGTATCCCCACTGTTGCACCATTGTCCTACACCACGAAAAGATATGTTAAAAGATCCTATGATTCCTGTGATAGGAATTGAATAATGCTCCTTGCTAGAAATTAACACACCACAATTTCCGTAGCAGCATCCATTATAAGTTGGATAAGCATCACATTCATAATGGTAAGCACAACCAGCTAATCCGTAACAAATTCCACTATTAGGTACGTATACATCAGATCCATTATAAGCAATTATTCGAAGCATTTCATCACACTCGTACGCATAAAGAATATCGTACTCTAGTATGACATCCTCATTAAAGAGCTGTTTTGTACTTATGTAGCAATGATAATAGGCGCCATTATATCCTCCACCAAGTCTCGCATAACCCGAATCAGCATCGCATACATAGCCACCAGTTGCACTAGAACTCAAAACAATCCATTTCGAGAAATCATTCGAAGAGAAATCGTCAAAAAAGATGAAAACTTCACTTCCGTTACTCTTGCTATTAGCCGAAGGATTTCCATAGTAAACATAAACAGTTTCATAGCCGTTTGCTTTGATATAAGGAACTTTTACCCATACTTCTGCATAGCTTGAAGGAGTATAGTTTTCAATCCAATAGGGTATTTCTAATTCGCTATTAGAAGAAGAATTGTACCAAGTAAACCTCAGATCAGAAAAATCAGATTTCATATCACTATCATAAGTTAAATTAATAGCAATCTGATAATCGGTTAAAGTGTTAGAATTAGCTGAATTGTTAATAGTTATGTTTTTTCTACATTTCCACCCTTCCTCGTTTGAGACGAAAAAAGTAAATTCTTTAAAACTACTATCGTTAACAAAATTTCCAGTTCCGTTATCGAATGAAAAAATGTAACCGGATAATCCTATATCGCTCGTCCATTTAAGTCTAAATTCGGTTGGCATTCCAGCTAATGTGTTGTTAGTAAAATTTGAAGAATAGCTGATAGCTTTTGCTAATGAAGGTAAGAGTAGGATTAAGAACAAAAGACTCGAGCTAAACTTTTTCATAATTAATTTTTTCTTTTCTTTTATCTTAACCTTATACTTTCTAAATTTCTCGTTGCTACTGTCTCTATCCTAAAAAGCTTATGGATACTTCTTGCTAGCTGCAAAACTTTTGAATTTTCTCCATGGCAAACTATCACTTTTTCAGGCCTATCGCTAAGCTTCCCTACGAAAGCAAGCAATTGATTTCTGTCTGAATGTCCGCTTAATCCGTTAACAGTTTGAACTTCCATCTCAAGCTTAACAGTATAAGTTTTTCCTTCTTCATTCCTGAAAGGAATTTCTTTCCATCCCTTTTGTATCCTTCTCCCCATCGTGCCTTCAGCTTGATAGCCAACAAATATTAAAGTATTTTTTGGGTCTTCTGCTAAATTTTGCAAGTAGGTTAAAGCCGGTCCTCCTATTAGCATGCCAGAGGTTGAAATTATTACGCATGGCTTTTCATTCATCACTTTCTCCCTATCTGCTTGAGAAGCGACTCTTTTAAAAATAGGGTTAACAAAAGGATCTTCTCCAGCAAAAATTTTTCTTTGAATCCTTCTTGAGAGATATTCTGGATATGCGCTAAAAATACCGTTAGCATCCCAGATCATCCCATCTATGAAAACTGGATATTGAAAGTTATTTTCAGCAAGAATTACCATCACATCTTGAGCCCTTTCAACGCTGAACGATGGAATTAGTGCTATTCCCCCTCTTTCCATGGTTTTATTAATTATATCCATTAGCTGCTTTTCTGCTTCATGCCTAGGAGGCATTATATCATCTACTCCTCCATAAGTTGCTTCGGTTATCAAGGTTTCTATTCTTTGGAATTTGGTCTGGGCAGGGTCTAGCAAGGTAGTCCTTCCAAACTTTTGGTCGCATGCATACAAAATATTATGCATTCCTTCGCCAATGTGCAAATGGATTAAAGCTGAGCCTAAAATATGGCCTGCATTGGCAAAAGTTAATCTAACATCTGGAGCAACATCGGAAACTTCGTTGTACTCTAGGGTTATGCAATGCTTCACAGCTTCTTTAACACCTCTAGCAGTAAAAATAGGGTTTATGCCATTCCTTTGCATCACATCTATGAAATCTAGCCAGAGCAAGACAGCCAAGTCTATGGTTGGAGTTGTCATGTAAAGAGGTCCGTCATAACCGTGCTCATAAAGCATGGGTACAGCACCGCAATGGTCTAGATGGGCATGGGAAACTATTATCGCATCTAATTCCGTATAGTCGAACTCTTTGGTTTGAAAATATGGAAGTAAATTTCCGTTTAGGCCGCCTACGTTAACTCCGCAGTCAACCAAAACTTTTGATTTGGGAGTTTCTACTAGAGTGCAGCTCCTTCCAACCTCTCTGTAGCCACCCAAAGGAATAATCCTTATCCAATTCCTGTTGGTTTTCCTTTCGCTGAAAATCTTTTTCCCAATCTCGTTCAAAAACCTTTTCCTGAATTTGACATTCTTATGCAAAACTTTCCTTATACCCTCGATTATATCAGATTTCAAGGAAGGAACTCTTTCTATTCTTGGAACCCAGAGAGTTTCTTGCTTAATTTTCCTAAAAGTTTCACCTCCTTTTCCGATTACTAAGCCAGGCTTTTCAGCAGAAATTATTACCAAGCTCCTTTCTGGCTCAAAGTAAATGTTCTTTATTCTAGCTTCTTCAGGAACGATTTCCATTATTTTCTGCTTTACATACGCCTCATCTAAGCAAATGTTTTTCTCCGGCCTTACCTCTATCCTTTTCTTTAACTCGCTAACTATTTTCCTTATCTGATCCTCGCATGTCAAGAAAAATTCTTTATCCTTTGTATAGACTACTATCTCCGAACCCTCTAACTCTATTCTACTGACTACTTCACTCGGTAATCTAGACTTTACTTTTTCCAGAATTTCCATTTCGCTCACTTATTTATTTCAAAAGGGATTCAACTTCCTCTTTCTTCAGCAGCCTTACACCTTCCTTGGTTATAACAGCAACATCGATTCCTTTTCCTCCAGAGCCGATATCCCTTTCTATCGCAGCTTTTATCGCTTTAACCGCAAGCTTTATTCCTTCATCGACAGAAATTCCATCTTTATAACTATCTTCTAACACACCTAAAGCTATTGGAGAGCCAGAACCAGTCGAAAAGAATTTCTTCTCTTCTTCCACACTCCCTATTGCATCTAAAGTAAAGATAGCTGGACCAGAATCATCATAACCAGCAATTATAAGCTGAACCATGTAAGGCAAGAAGGTCCATCTTCCAGAATGCAAAATGTTTGCTAGTAAAGTTGCAGCCCCTCTTACTGAAATCTTTCTCTGATTTTGGATTGCAAAGAGCTTGAGCTCCGCTTTCATGTATCTTGCTAAAGCCTGAGCGTCCCCGCTTGCTCCTGCTATGGTTAAAGCTATATGATCCTCTATGGGCAAAATTTTTTCTGATTCCTTGCTAGCCACTAAATAGCCAAGCGTTGATTTCTTTTCTGCAGCTAAGACTACCCCATCCTTACAAATTAATCCTACAGTGGTTGTTCCAGTTTTCTTAATTTCAGGCTTTTCTTCCCCAAACTTTACCAAAGGAATCACCAGAAAACTAAAAATAATTGGAAAGCTTATATTTAAATATTTTGTGGTGTTTTTTTCGCTTTATTTCAAATATCCAGCTTCATAAAGTTCACTTGCTTCATTTCTTAGTAAAGCTAAAAGTGATGCCATGAACCCATAGGCAGGGTCACCACTTTTCTTTTCTATTCTTCTATTAAACTCGATTAATCTATCCATTTCTATAAGAATTCCTCCCAAGGTTTTGGCGTTTTTTATTCTTTCTAGAATTGCATGAAGTTCTCCTTTTTCACAAAGGTCAAGTTTATAGGAAAAAGTAGGTAATCTAATTAGTTTATAAGGAGGAGGAAGCCTTTCAAGTAAGTATTTGAAAGCTTTTTTAATCCTCACGAAAATAATTTGAGGTTTAAAGAATTTAAGAATAACCTCTAATAAGCTTTCGCAAAGTACGCAACTTCCTTAGCTTCCTTCTTACAATAAACACATTTTGAAAATATTTTTTCCTTTTCAAATGGAATTACTCTAATAGTTGCTCCTGTTTCAGCCTGAATTCGCTCTTCGCATTCCTCGCTACCGCACCAACAAGCCTTTACAAACCCGCCTTTCTCTTTTATAATTTTTTTAAACTCATCAAAATTTTTGGCGATGAAAATGTTCTCTTTCAGGAATTTTTTCGCTTTCCTAAAAAGATTTTTTTGAATCCCATCGAGTAATTCCTTTGACTTTTCGATTAAGTCTTTTTCCTTGACTACAAC
>CAYYER010000049.1:0-4643 GCA_964471045.1 uncultured archaeon
GCAAGAAGGCAAGGTGCTATAATGGCCGAAGAATTTGCAAAGAGGACAGGAATTGAATATAAGCAAGGAAACCCTTCAGAAGTCTATTCGATAAGGGATGCTATCGAAGCCATAAACGCAAGGTTGGATGACTTGGAAAGACGGTTAAGAGACTACAGGGGTGCTAACATGTGAACGAGAAGAAAGGCTTTGAGGCTTTAACCTATGCTCTTTTCAAAAGCCTGAACGAATTTAAGAATGCTTTGGAGGCTTATGAGGCAGGAAAGGTTGAAGAAACTTTAGAAGAAGGTGTTCTATGGAATCAGATAAGCGGAACTTTAAACGAAGTTGTTTCAAAGTACAATCTTTCTCCAGATAGCTTCATAGACCTTCTGTTTCCACCCCAATACAAACCTTTAGCAAAAGTTATAAAAAAGATGAGGATAGACCAAGTCATCGATTTGGTTGCAGAGGTTGCTAAGGAGTATGCTAAAGATGAGGATGGGAATTATAGAAGCTTGGAAGAAACCCTAACCAGAGTTGCTGGAAGGAGAATGCTCAGAAAAATATTCGGTGGTTGAATTGGATTTGATTAGCAACTACCTTAGGCTTTACTCTAAGTGGAATGAAATTAAAAGGGATAAGTATTACGTTAGAGATTACTTGAGTAAGCATCCTGATGAATTAAGAAAGCATTTGGAAGAAGTAGAAGCTTATGAGGATGAGCTGTTAAAAACACCACTTCCTGAGGAAGAAAAAGGAATTCTTTTAGCCAGAGTAAGGGATTATAAAAAAGATTTGACCAATTCTCCTTCTGGATATGCTTTGAACGATCCTTTCCCCATTCTCTTCTTCCTTACTGCTTTAAGCTTAGGAGCTGTTTCAGTCCTTGCTGGAGAAGTCTATGCTGAGAAAAGTAAAAGGGTGAAAGAAAAAGGGTTGAGAGAAGGTTTTGCTAAAAAGCTGGAGGAGATTTTGAGGAGGAGGGGAAATGAGCAGGTATGAGTTAAAAATTCATCTTTTAAACTTGGCTTTATTCTTAGTCGATCCTGTTGGAAGCTTTAATAATCTAAAAAATTTTTACGGAGAAATTGCTCGAGAAAAGCTAAAAATTTTTTCAAGATTTTTAAGGAGGTATGGGAAAGATGAGCTATGCTCATCAGTTTGAAGTCTTGCTCGCTGAATTGTACACGAGGAAGGGGTTTAGAGTAGAGTTGAATAAATCTGTGGTAGGAAGGAGTTGGGCTAAGCATGAGTTTGATGGATATTGCGTTAGAGGAAAATATAGGAAGAAAGTTTTGGTTTTTGAGGCAAAGTATTCTATGAATGGCTCCCCTGTAAGGTTAGACGATTTTTCTCGATTTTTGACTGCTGTAGATGATTGTAGAATCCCTGAAGCGCATTTGATAACCAATTCTTATTTCTCCGACAACATTCTAAGCCTTGCTTTAACCTATAACATCAAGCTTATAGATGGAAAGCGATTGAAAAAAGAATTGGAAAAATATCAGCTCGATAGAGTTATAATCAGGAACGATTTAATGAATAATGTAGTTCTTCCTCTAGCAAAGCTTGCTTTGGACAGAATAGATAATTCAAAAACCTTAAGCAAGATTTTATTGCCGAAGCCGCAGAATCGAATCCTGTACTTAGATTTAAACCCATACTCGGAATTCTATCAGGCTTTAAACAAAAAGTTTGAAGAGCAGCATACAGAACTAAAACCTCGACAAAAAGAAAACCCAATCGAAAAGTTGCTAGTTAATGAAAGACCAAGCATAAGCTTTTCAGACATAGGAGGGTTGGAAGAAGTTAAGAATGAGTTGAGAGTTTCCATAGTTTATCCTACTCTCTATAAAAGCTTGTATGAAAAGTTTGACATAAAACCCGGGAATATTCTTTTGTATGGACCTCCTGGGTGTGGAAAGACTTTGCTGGCTAAAGCAGTAGCTAATGAAGCAAAAAGCAGGTTTATAGCACCCAAAGTTAGCGACCTAATTAAACGCTATTCAGCAAACTCTCTTAGAGTAATTTCATCGATTTTTGATTATGCGAGGGAAAAAGAGGATAACTGTATAATTTTTCTCGACGAGCTGGATGTCTACATGAAAAGAGGCGGCTCTTCTTATGATGAAAGAATAAAGAACGAGTTTTTGCAACAGTTGGATGGTATAAATTCTGAAAGAAAATTTTCTCTGTTAGGAGCTACCAACAAACCCTGGCTTTTAGACCCAGCTATAAGGAGACCTGGAAGATTTGATGAAAGGATATTCGTTCCTCCTCCAGACTACGAAGCTAGAAAAGAGATTTTAAGGATTCATATGAGAGATTTGATTAATAAGCAAATGGTAGAGAGCGTTGATGATTTGATAGAAAGGATTGCTGAAAGGACAGAAGGATGGAGTGGTGCCGATTTGAAGTTATTGGTTGAGAAATCGAAGAAAAGAAATTTATTGGATTTGATTAGAGGAAGGAAAAGAAAGCTAACTCAAAAGGATTTTGAAAAAATTCTAGAAAAGCAAAAGCCATCCACCCAAGCATGGTTTGCCGAAGCTATAAGAGCTTGTAAAAGGTATGGGGAGGAAGAATTGCTCACGGAAATTGAAGAAATAGAATTAAAAATTAAAATTTAAAGATTTTATTTTGAACCATGGTAGCATATATCTATCCTCTTAGAAGAAGAAAGAAGGAAATGAAATCTATTGTTGATTTATGGAACAAATTATCAGAAATTCATGAGTATTATTCTAGCAAATTATACGCCCATAACTTTTGTATATCCGATACGGAATGGAAAAAGGGTAAAGAGAAGTATCTTAAAGAACTTAAGCAAATTGCTGAAAAAATAATGACATTGGATGAATCGAGAGCCCCCTTCATTAGGGGGAAAATAAGTAACCTCGAAGATATAGTAGAAGAGGTCGAAAATCCGGATAAATCTCCGTTTGGAAGGCTTGGAGATTTCTTCCGTTACGCAAGCATAGCTTTCATAGTTGATTTTTGCAATTATCTAGCAGATACTCTAATTAAGCATTTTTCAAAAAGCATCAATAAAGAATAGAAAGAGTAAGTATTGAATTATCTACTCTGGTCGTAAAAAACTGATTTATAAAAAACTCTTCCCATAATCAAACATGAAGCTTAAAGTTTCTGATTCAGAATACTATATTTTAAGAAAAAGGATAGACGATAGCGGCATATATTTCATGCTCTCTCCCTACTCTTGCCTGAACCCCCTATCGCTTTACTTGAATAAGCTTAAAAAAGAGGTTTCAATCTATCTTAGGAATGAGTTGCTTTACAAAGGTGCCCTAGACCTTTCTATCCTTAAAGAAGAATTGGAAAGAATAAACAAGCTAAATGCTGTTGAAAAATCCACCTTGCTTAATCTTCTATCCAGTTATCCAGAGATAAGAGGCTATGCAGTTGGTAGAATAAGCCCGATCGATAGGTTAATCTTTTCTCTAGCTTATGAAAGCTCGGAAGAACTTAAAAAACTTTTGGAAGAAAGCATGAAATCGACGGATTTTGAGAAATTGCTCTATTTGCTTAAAGACATACTTGAAACGCTTCCTCAACCTTTAAGAGAGCCTATGCTCAGGAAACTCAAGCCTTACTTGCCGAAGAAAGAGAAAAAGCTGGAAAAACCGCTGATCAAGAAAAAGAAGAGAAAGAAGAAGAAAGTGGTAATCTATGCCTGAGCTTTTTAAAGAAATTTTAAAGTTCATCCCAACAAAAAATAAGGAAGAGTTTAAGGTTTTGCCAAACCTCTATGAAATAGAGTTGAGGGAAACAAAGAAGGAGTTGGTAGAAAGCTTGTATGAGCTTAAGGATGAGCTACATCCTGAGTTTCTTTTTAGCTCAGGTCAAGAAGGGACTTTGAACGATTTAAACTGGCTCCTAGAGCATAAAAAAGATTTTGAAGAGGGAGAGAAAGATGCTTACTTTAAATTCAGGTACAAGCTTCAAAACCTTTCCAATACTTTTGCTGAAATGCTATTCGGAGAATTTGTTGACCAGCCTTTTGAAAGCGAACTAGTTTATTCTATAGTTTCTTCTAGCCTTAAAAAAATGGGGATTAAGAGCTATTTGAGGGATGAGGAAGAAAAAGAATTGGAGCTCGATTTGTCTCCAATAGGAAAAGGTAGAGTAGGATACAAGCTTACTCCTTGGATTTCTGGAATAGAAAAGAACGCAGGAAAAATTTTAGACGAGTATTATTTGGAGAATAAATTGAAAGTAGAAATCGGGCTTAAGCCCTCGGTTTTTAGGTCTCTTTCTAGCGGAATAACCACACCTACTCATGAAATTCTTCACCACGTTTCAAACTTGTACAACTCGGATGCTTTTTCCCTAGCTGTTTCCAAAGCTTTTAACGAATCGTTCAAAGACTTACCAATTTTCAGGATTTTTCGAGATAAAGGGATGCTTTTTGGCTCGGTAGATAAAAAATTGAGGGAAAAACTTGAGCAAAAAGAAATTGACATAAGAGGAAAAGATTTAACGAATCCTTTTATTTTTTGGGAAATCGTTAGAAGGCATGGAATAGAAATTTCAGACATTTCGAAAATTCCGTTGAACAAACTTTATGAAGCATGCTTCAGCTATATTTCTAAATCGTTGCCCTTCAAGATTTTGGAAGAAGGAATAGCCTCTTACCTTTC
>CAYYER010000050.1:0-4616 GCA_964471045.1 uncultured archaeon
AATTGTCGGATTTTGAACAAAACGGGGATTTTGTTCAATTTTTAATTGTTTATATAATAATTATGAAAACTTCGCGAAAGAGGGAAAAATGTTGGCATTTTCAGACTTTAGTCAAAAGTCTGAAAATCAATTCAACATTTTGGCTTAATACATATTAATAATTGGGAAAAAATGAGCAAAATTTCCAAGAAATGACAAAAGTAAACCTTTTGTCAAGAGCTGTTTGAGACCTCCTAACTTTCAATCTAAAGATTGGAAAAAGAATTATTTACATATTGCACAACTGTTAAAGAAAATTTTCCTATTTTGTAACAGTTCTGTTTACACAACTATTTAAGAAAATTTTAACATCTTTCTAATTGGTGGAAAAAGTGAACCTAAAATCTTTGTTGAATAAAAAAGTAAGAGGAGTGAATCTAGCAACTCTCTTACTTGCAGGAATCCTCTTCGGCTTAGTCACAATAAGCTTAGGAATAACAACCTATGTCGTGGAGAAGCTACAAGCAAACATCAACTCAACAGAAGCTCAAGACATCTTTAGTCAGGGACTTTCTGGTTTGAAAGCTTTTGCAACTTTCTTGAGCCCAATAGCTTACACTGTTGCAGGAGCTATCATGATGAGCATAATGATTGCAGTATACCTAATAATGAGAAAGCAATCTGAGTATACACAATAAACTTCGGGCTTTCTTTTTTTCTTTTTTATTTTTTTATAATTTCAATCAAGTTTTCCTTTTTTGCTAACTCATAAAACTTCTTCTTGATTCTTGGATTTTCCTCGGCTAATATCTGCAAGAATTTGACAACTAACTTCTCAATCTTTTTCTCTTTTTCTGTCATCAATGCAAACTTTTCATTCAAAGGATATCCACAATATGGGCAAAAATCTTCCAATCTTGAAACTTTTTGATGACATTTAGGACACTCAATTAAATCAAATTGAGTAACCTTTTTCCCATTATTTTCAATTCCATACATTTTCAAAACAGCATTATCAACATCTTTTCCGCTTAAATGAACATAAGTTTTAACCATCCTTGAATCCATAGCCCAACCAAAATAGGCTTTCATAACACTTTCTGATAAGAAAGGAGCTACATGAGTAGCCCTTGAATGTCTTAATAAATGTGGGTATATCCTTTTCTTTATCCCAGCTCTTTTCCCTAACTTTTTCAAAAGCCTTTTCAATCCACCATACTTTAGTGGTTTATAAGTTTCTTTTCCATTTATGAAATCGTATTTTGTTATCCATAAAGGAGCTTCTGGGTTGTTTTTTAAAGGATGATTTTGAATCCATTCGGCTAAAGCTCTTTTACTAAAAACTAATCTAACTCTCCTTTCTCCTGTTTTTCCATTAACTCTAATAACACACCCAAAAGAATCAAATTTCACATCTTTTATTTTCATGCTCAATAGTTCTCCAGCTCTTAATCCACCTTCATACAATACAGAAACCAAAGCTCTATCTCTTATGTTATCAGTAGCTTCTATAAGCCTTTTAACTTCTTCTTCAGTTAGAACTTCTGGTAAAGAGGCTTTTGCTTCTCCAATCTTAAACCATGATAAATCCAAATTAACACCATTAACTTGGTTTAACCATCTTAGATATCTCCTTAGAATTACCTTCAAATCCTTAATAGTTTTTGGTTTGTATTCGCTTTTTTCAAGCTTAAATACAGCATTTTTAACATCTTCTAAGGTTGGATTAGCAAGATTTGAGAGAAACTTTCTTTTGATAGTTCTTAAACAAACAACATATTTCTTAAGCCTACCTTCGCTTAATTTCCTACCATTTTCAAGCTGTATATCTCTAAGAAACCTTTCAATTAGCTTATTTTCCTTAGGAGTAAAAATCTCGCTATTCATAGTTATCACTTAGAAGGATTGTGCTAATGTAGACCTATTATTCCACCAGAGAATTAAACCCTCCGTTTCAAGTTCGGCTGGCGCACAACTTTTCTAACCTAGCTTTCTATCGATCAAAAGATGGACCAAATATCCAGCAATCCCGAGAAAGGAAAAGATTAAGGTTTTATAAATTTCGGCTGGATTGAAAATAAGCAAGCCTATGAGAAAGACGAAAAGAAAATAGTAGACAGCATACTTCATGCTATGAAACTCCCTTTTGACGTTCGTGTAAACTGGTCGAGAAAATTCGAATATATAATAGTATAAATAAAGGGGCCCTAGGTATAGGATGAAGAGCTTCTTGTAGGTTGGTGAGTTTTTCTTTTCCGAATATTTCATCAAGATATCGAAATCTGGAGCAAAATTTCCGTAGATGAACGGGATTAAGCCGAGTAAAAAAGCAGGAACCAATTCTATTCTCAAGAAAATGTTGATTAAAACCAGAGGAGGTAAAATTGGTATAATAATCCTTTTTATCAGCCATAGAACAAACGGGACATGCTCTTTGAGCTCGTCGTTTAATTTTTTAAAGGAAAGTTTGAGGAACGGTAAATGTTTGGGGAATTTAAGGATAAAGGATACCTTACCTTTTATGTGTTTTTTGGGCCGAGGCATTAAGTGTAATTATTTTTAAAAACAATAAAAATTTTTCCATTCGATGAAAAACATTTAAATCCTTCCAAATTTTAAATTTTTAAATATTAGTGGTCAGAATGGTAAAGCCAACAGGCCCAACCAATCCATACCTGAGGAAATTGATAGATGATTTAAGGAAGAAAAGCTTTGAGCTAAATGCGCCTATTTGGCGAACCATAGCCGAAAAACTAGAAAGGCCTAGAAGAAAAAAAGTTGAAGTCAACGTTTCCCATATAAACAGGCATGCCGATGAAAACGAAACCGTAATCGTGCCAGGCGTAGTTTTAGGAGCCGGTAAATTAACCAAGCCTGTTAGGGTTGCTGCATGGAGGTTTAGCAAGGGTGCTAAAGAGAAAATAGAAAAGGCTGGAGGTAAATGTTTAAGCATAGAAGAACTAGTTAAAGAAAATCCAAGAGGAAGCGGAGTAAAGATTTTAACGTGAGCGTATGGAGCTTGAAAAAATACCTTCAAGAGAGGAACTAGAAGAAAAGCATGAGGAAATAATAAAAAGTTTTAGAGAAAAGTTTGAAGAATATGAGATTAAAGAACTAGGAAAACCACTGCTCTACAGAATTAGCAATAAGGATGGAAGTTTAATCTATTTGGTTGATTGTGCTTTTTCGCTTACAAGAGATGCTTTGGGAAAAATTCCAAAAGAGCATGAAAAATTTTGGAATAAGGTTTTTGAAGAGGTAAGCCTATGCTAATCTACGATGCTACAGACCAAATCTTAGGAAGATTAGCTAGCGTAATAGCCAAGCAGCTTCTAAAAGGAGAAAAGGTTTACGTGGTTAATTGCGAGAAGGCTGTGCTCTCCGGAGACCCTCAATACAAGCTAAAGGAATTCATGCAAAGAATTCAGAGAGGAGACCCAAAAAAAGGCCCTTTCTATCCGAGAACCCCTGACGGAATTTTTAGAAGAGCGGTAAGAGGAATGCTACCTTGGAAAAAAGCGAAAGGAAGAAAAGCTTTCAAGAATTTAAGAGTTTTTATTGGAGTACCCGATGAATTAAAAGGAAAGGAGTTTAAAAAAGTTGAAAATGCGGATAAATCGAAGCTTAAGTGCAAATACATTTATTTGGGTGAGCTTTCGGTTTTATTGGGGGCTAAGAAAAGATGGTAAAGAAAAAGGAAGCTAAGGCAAAAAAAGCTGAGAAAAAAGTTATACTCGTTACTGGAAAGCGAAAAGAATCTATTGCCAGAGGAGTTGTAAAACCTGGGAAGGGAAGAGTTAGGATTAATTCTATTCCTCTAGAGATTTGGGGAACTGAGCTAATGCGAATGAGAGTTATGGAACCTTTAGTTTTGGCTGGTGAACTAGCAAAAAAGGTTGACTTTGAGATTAGGGTCGATGGTGGCGGCACTACTGGGCAAGCTGATTCAATAAGGCAAGTTATAGCAAAAGGCTTGGTTGAATTTTTTGGAAGTGAAGAGCTAAAACAAAAGTTTTTGGCTTATGATAGGAATTTGCTGGTTCCTGATGTAAGGAGATGCGAGCCTCATAAGCCTTCAAGAAGCAGAAAAGGGGCAAGAAGGCATAAGCAAAGAAGCAAGAGATAAATACCTCGAAACTTTTTCTTCAAAGTTCAACTCCACGATAATAAAATTTTAAGTCAATGTTACACGTATAACATAAAAGAAAAACATCAAAAAATAAATTTCTCATTAACTAGATTTAATAAGTGAAACTATGGTCGAGCTTAACGATATGGAAAGAAAGGTTGTAGAAGCTATGAAGATGTTGAAAGCTACTAACGAAAATAATCTGAAAACTCTAGATCACATAGCAAAGGCTGCGATGCTACCAAAGGGAAGAGTTGCTGGAATAATTCAAGGCTTGATGAATAAAAAAGTTGTCAAGAGAGTTGCGAGGGAAAAAGCGGCTGGCTATTATCTGATAGCAGAAGTTTGACTCTCGATTAAAATTTTAAATTTAGAAAGAAAAGATTTAGTTAGGGATGGCTCGAGTAGCGTATCCTGGTTAGCGCGCAGGCCTGTGGAGCCTGAAAAGTGTGTCTTTGTGACACACTTGGGTAAGGACCGGGTTCAAATCCCGGCTCGAGCCCTCAAC
>CAYYER010000051.1:0-4538 GCA_964471045.1 uncultured archaeon
ATATTTAAGCTTTGATTGCTTCGCAAAGGTATGAAAAGGGAGTAAGCTCTACTATTCTCACTTCTTGAAAAAACTTTTTGAATAAATTTTCAAGTTCTTCTTTCGAAAACTGTTCTGAGATAAAACCCCTTGCATAGACCACTCCTTCTTCTATTTTTAAAATTTCTACATCCACTTTCTTATAACTCTTAACCCTTAAATCAAGAGATTTCTCAGAATAAACACTAACAATTACTTTCCCTCCTTTCCTACACACTCTTCGCATTTCTTTTAAGACGTTTAGCTTGATAGAAGGAAGGTTTCCAAACGTGTTTGTCATACATATTACAAAATCGAATGAGTTATCCTTGAAAGCAAGCTCCTTTCCGTTTTGAAGCGAGAGTCTAATGCTTTCAATTCCAGCCAAATTTTTTCTCCTTTTTTAATCATAGCCTTATTATTATCTATCCCAAAAAGCTTACGCGAGCTATTTGCCAAAATTTTAAGATGCCTTCCAAAACCACAACCTACATCTAAAATTCTTGAGTTAGAAGGAATGCTTTCTTTTAACCATTCTATTTCCTTCTTAAACCATTGTTTGAGTTCTGGAGGAGCTTCTCTCAACCATTTTTCAAAAAGAGGAGTAGAAAAGAAATCATCCATAATTTAATTTTCTAAGAGTGAAAATAAATAGCTACTCTATAGAAATTGCTCCTGCTGGACAGCTATCCCTTGCATTCTCCAGATTTTCACATTCTCCGTTTGGGTCTATCACTTGTGATTTTCCTTCCACTATCTTAAAAACATTCGGACAAAGGCTTGCGCACAAACCACAACCTATGCATTTGCTTCGATCAACTTTTACAACCATGGCTTCACCTTTATTTTTTAATTGAAGAAATTAATTTATAAGATTTTCATGATAGTTTTAATCCTTAGCTTAATAGACATGCTCGCAGGAATTTTAATACTCCATCCTTTTTTACCAACCACCTTCTTATTCTATCTTGCATTCTTTTGCTTGATAAAAGGAATCCTCTCCCTTCCTTCGATCCTCCAAGCAGATTTTCTAATTTTTTTGTTCGGCCTCATAGATGTATTGGCTGCGATTTCCCTATTCCTAACTTTTTTTAACATCCAAGGCTTAAAGCTAATCGGTTGGTTGATTTTAGGAAAAGGTGTTTACAGTTTCTTCACGAGCCTTAGGCTATAGTACAAACACTCCATCCACAATCCAAACATTTCAAGCAGCCGCTCTCTTCCACAAGCCTTGAGGAACCACATTCTGGACATCTATTCTTTTCAACTTTTTTTAATTTTCCTCTCGGTATTTCTTCTTCATAATTCCAAAATTGAGGAACCTCTATCCCAAACTTTTTCATAATCTCTAGAGTTTTGTTCTTAATCAATCGCATAACCTCTTTTTGCCTGTTTCTAACTTCTGCTGGGGGAGAATACAAAACTTGTTTAGCCTTGGACCCATCTCTATAAACAGTTATTCCCTTGCAGCCAAGCTTGTAAGCTAGCAAGAAAGCATTCTTTATATCTTCTGGAGCAACCCAGTTTGGCATGTTAATGGTTTTGCTCGTGGCCGCACAAATCCATTTTCCTATTTCTGCCTGAGCCCTTACATGGTCCCACCAGGGAATGTCTAAAGCAGTAACAAAAACTCTTCTCATCTCTTCGGGAATTTCTTTCAAACCTTGAACGCTTCCTCCATTTTCCTTGATTTTTTTCAGGATATAATCCTCGTACAAGCCGTTCAATTTCAACTGATGCTGGAATTCTAGGTCAGTATAGTAAAAGCTTCCTATGGTTACAACCTTTTCAAAAACTAAAGCGTATTGAGGTTCTATTCCAGAAGAAACATCGCAGAGCATGGATAAGCTTCCAGTTGGGGCAATAGTAGTTACTTCCGCATTCCTTATTCCATTAGCTTTTATAGCCTCGACCACTTTATTCCAATCTTGAGTCCAGATTTCTTTCTGATAATAACCCTCTATCGGTAAGTCATCTGGATAAGCAGATTGTTCGTAAAGCGGGAATACTCCTCTCTCTTTAGCTAGTTCGCTAGATTTAAGCATCGCGTGAAAAGTAATGAACTCTGCTATCCTGCGCATGAGCTCAAAACCTTCTTCTGAATTGTAGGGTATTTTCATGGCAAAGAGTGTATCGGCTAAACCCATCATGCCCAGGCCAATCTTCCTGCTCGCTTTCGTGGCCTTTTCTATCTTTTCCAAAGGAAACTTGTTCACGTCTATGACATTATCTAAAAACTGGGTTGCTATCCGAATAGTTTTCTTAAGTTCTTCCCAGTCGAATTCCTTATTGCCCATTTCATCTTCCTTGAAATGAGCGTAAAGATTTATAGAACCCAGGTTGCAGGATTCGTATTCATACAAAGGTTCTTCACCACAGGGATTAGTAGCTCTTATAGGTCCTTTAGCTTTGAGTAAAACATTCCTTTTATTCAAGTTATCGAAGAATACTACTCCAGGATCGCCTGTTCTCCACGCACTCATCGCTATAGCATCCATCAAGTATCTTGCTTTTACATGCTTCCACGCTTTTTTAGTTCTTGGATTGACTAAAGCATACATTTCATCCTTTTCATAAGCTTCGATAAAATCTGGAAATACGAGAACCGAAAGATTGAAGTTTTCAAACATTCCAGGAGTTTCTTTTACTGTAATAAACTTTTCGATATCGGGATGAGAAATTTCCAAAATTCCCATACAAGCACCCCGACGTTTTCCGCCCTGTTTGACAACGTCTGTTACCACATCTATTATCCTAGCAAAGCTTAAGGGACCGCTTGCTATCCCTCCTGTAGAAGTTACTACATCCCCTTCTGGTCTAAGCTTAGAATAGTTTATTCCTATTCCTCCACCAGACTGAAAAATGAGAGCAGCATCCTTTACGGCTTCCATTATCGAACGCATGTCATCTTCAATGTTTAAAACAAAGCATGCAGATAATTGACCCAATCTTGCCCCTGCGTTGAATAAAGTTGGGGAATTTGGCAAGAATTTTTTGTTAATCATAAGTTCATAATAATCCAAATAATTCTGGTAGTATCCTTCAAACTCCTTATTTTCAAGCATTCTAAGGAATTCGCTCCATTTAACCTTCATCTTCCCCTGCGAATTCAGCTCGTCGTACAAATGTTTCATCCTCTCCAAATGCCATCTATTCCACTTTATTTCTCCCAGGCCAAGCTTACCTTCATAGCTTACTGGGTCGAATTCTTCCTTTGGCTTAACAGCCTGCTTTCCTTCCTTATCAAAAACTTTTGGGTCGTGCAAAATGTCAGGGATTACTATTAAAGCTGCAACTCTTTGGAAGAGTTGCTTCGGAGATTCTATGAGCTTACCTTCTTCGTTCTTAAGCAAATATCTTGAGGCCAGGATTTTAATGGCATTCACAGAAAACTTCTTATCAACCTCGTCTATCGCTTCCTTCTGCAAAATCCTTTTTTTCTCTTCTCTTATTAAAGTTCTTTCTTTCCTGTACAAGATATAGGCTTTTGCCGTCCTGTAATGACCATTCTCTACCAAAACTTTTTCTACTAGGTCTTGAACTTGTTCTACCGTAGGGATTTCTCCAGGCTTTAACCTTTCTTTTAGAAGTTTTACAACTTGGTCGGCAAGCCTAGCTGCCAATTCTTTATCCCTACCACCAACCGCTTTTGCAGCCTTAAAGATTGCGTTCGTTATTTTTTCCTTGTCGAAATCTACAATCCTCCCATCGCGCTTGATTATCTTAGAAATAGTTTCGACTGCCACAGAATCACTAATAGAATTTATAGCTGGAATTTAAATTAATTTTCTATGATAAAATTTATATTACGAGCAAAATAGATGGTCAAGATGATTGGAATTGAAAGTTGGATTTTAATCGGATTTGTTCTTTTCATAGTTTTGCTGGCAATAAAGGATAGGAAAAATATAGAATTCAAGTATGGAGTTTTAATAAGAAGAACTAAAAAGGGAAAGGAGTGGATTTATAGAATAGCAAGAAAGCATGAAAAGTTATTCAAGGTTTATGGTTTGATAGGTATTGGAATCAGCATTTCGGCTTCTCTTTTTGGTATTTACATGCTCCTCCAAAATGCATATACTTCAATAATTCAGCCTCAAAAAGCTGTTCCGAGCGTTGGCTTAGTTTTACCCCAAATTCCAGGAATCGAATATCCATTTCCATACATACTCGGAGTTCCCATAAGCTATTGGATCATAGCCATATTAACCATACTTTTCTTTCACGAAACCTCTCATGCATTGGTTGCTAGAGCTGAGGGAATAAGACTCAAATCTTTTGGTGTGCTTTTGCTTTTGATATTCCCAGGTGCCTTTGTTGAGCCAGATGAGAAACAGCTCAAGGAAAGCGGGATTTTAAAAAGGATTAAGGTATATGCAGCAGGCTCTTTCGGAAACTTCTTGGTTGCTGCCTTAATTTTTTTAATATCCTTTAGTTTATTCAAACTCACGCTCCTCTTCTTAGAGCCTGTTGGAATAGATTATGAAGTAATCCCTGGAACTCCTGCAAGCGAAGCTAAC
>CAYYER010000052.1:0-4456 GCA_964471045.1 uncultured archaeon
GTTTGCAACGATGCAACCTGCAAGCCATATGAATTCATAGGAAACCCTCCTGCTAGAAAAAAGCTCGGATTTTTTGAAACCTGGAAAGAAATAGAGAAATTTTTTGTCAAAAACGGTCATACCCTACTCCAAAGATATCCTGTGGTTTGCAGATGGTTTCCTTTGTACTTCACGATCGCAGGAATAGTTAACTTCTATAGATTAACTGACAGTAAGCTCGATTTTGAATTTCCAGCCAATCCTTCTATCTTAGCTCAGCCATGCTTGAGGTTCAACGATTTGCCAAACGTTGGATTAAACTCAAGAAGCTACTCATGCTTTTTCATGATCCAGCAAAGCTCCTTGTTCGATGGAAAAAAAGGTTATTGGAAGGATGAATGCATAGAGTTAGACTTTAACTTGCTTACAAAAGTTTTTGGAATTGAGCCGGCTGAAATAGTCTTCATCGAGGATGCATGGATTGGTCCAACTGCCTTTGGTTCAAGCTTAGAGTACCATGTTCAAGGTTTAGAATTGGGGAATGCGGTTTTTACCGAATTTGAATTTACGAGTAATGGCTACAGAGAAATGGAGAAGAAAGTGATAGATATGGGAGCCGGATTAGAAAGATTTTGCTGGATTACGCAGGGAACTTTAACTAGCTATGATGCGGTTTTTGGGAGTGTTATAGAAAAAATGAAAAGGATTTGTGGTTTAGAAGCTGATGAGATTCTAAACAAATACTTTAAGCTTTCGGGAAGGATAAACGTCGATGAATCCAAAAATGTAGAGAAGGCTTTGAGAGATATTTCAGAAGAGATTGGAATTTCTACGGAGAAACTAAAAGAAAAGATCGAGCCTTTTCAAGCTTTATATTCTATAGCTGACCATGCAAGGGCATTGGTTTTTGCTCTGAGCGATGGAGGGATTCCAAGCAATACAGCTGGAGGTTATAACCTAAGGGTAATTTTAAGGAGAGCTCTAAGCTTTATAGATAAGTTTAAATGGAATCTAGATTTGAAGAAAATTTGTTTCTGGCATGTAGAGGAACTCAAAAAACTATTTCCAGAGCTCGAAGAAAATAAGCATCAAATAGAAAAAGTTTTGGATGTTGAAATCGAGAGATACAAGCAAGCAAGAGAAAGAAGTAAAAGAATTGTTGAAAGTTATGTAAAAACCAATAAAATTCCTGACGAGAAAGAATTGATCAAGCTCTACGACTCGGAAGGAATTACTCCCGAGCAATTAAAAGAGGCTGGCCTGAAAATAGAGGTTCCCTCTGACTTCTATTCGAAGATTACTGAGATGCACATGAAAGAAAAGCAGAAAGAAGAAAAAACTTTCTTTGAGGTTAGTGAATTACCGGCGACCAAGCTTTTGTTCTATGAAAATCCCGACTTGCTCGAGTTTAAGGCAAGAGTTTTAAAAGTTTTTGAAAACTGGGTTGTTCTAGACCAAACAGCCTTTTACCCAACTTCTGGCGGTCAGTTGCATGACAAGGGTTTTATAGATGGTATAGAAGTTTTGGACGTTCGAAAGATCGGTAGAGTAATTGTTCACAAGCTTGCGAGCAAGCTGGAAGAAGGAAAGGTTGTAAGTTGTAAGGTTGACGGAGAAAGAAGAAAAATTTTGAGGAAGCATCATACTGCTACGCATATAATAAACTATTCCGCAAGAAAGGTTTTGGGAAAGCATGTATGGCAGTATGGGGCTGAAAAAGATGTGGATAAGGCAAGGCTTGACATCACTCATTACCAAGCTTTAAGCGAAAAAGAAGTTGAGGAAATAGAGAAGCTTGCTAATGAAATCGTTGAAAAGGATTTGCCGGTTAAGGTTGAAGTTTTGCCCAGGAGCGAAGCTGAGAAAAAGTATGGCTTTACAATCTATCAAGGAGGAACAATTCCTGAAAAAAACTTGAGAATCGTTTCTGTTGGCGATGACCATGAAGCTTGCGGCGGCTTGCATTGCAATTCAACCAAGGAAGTAGGCTTTATTTCTATTTTAAAGACTAAAAGGATTGCTGACGGTGTAGTAAGGATAGAGTTTTGCTCAGGCGAGATAGCCTTAAACTATTTGAGAAAAAGCGAAGAAATTTTGAAGGAAACTTGCAAGCTACTCGATTGCAAGGAAGCCGATGTTGTAGAAGCTGTTGAAAAGTTGTTTAAATCATGGAAGCAGAAGAGAAAGGAGCTTAAAAGGTTAGCGAAGAAGTAAATAGAGGAATAAGGCTGCTAGCAAAAGAAAAGTTGAGAAGTAGAGAAAAGGATTGAAGGAAAGATAGAGGGGGATTGAAAGAATACCTACAATTAAAAATCCTAGAGCAGCTAAGAATTTTCTCTTTCTCTCTTTTCTAAGAAACTCGTTTATTTTCTTCAAGCTTTTTGGATTTTTTGAGAAATATCTCCAAGAAAATGCAAAGGAACTTCCAGTTAAGATTAGCATACAGCTTGAAAGGAATTGAAAGATTGCAGTAAGGAGCAAGTAGGGGTTGGAAAGCAAAGATTTTACCCATTCTTTTTGGTACCAGCATGCAAGGATGTAGAAATAGAAAATACTCAAACCGAGGAATAAGGATAGGTAGCTAACTAGTGCATACCTAATGAACTGTCTTTTAATTTTCACAATTTTAAATTTAAATCAATTCAAATAAATACTTGATGAGGCCGATAGTTGGAGTAGGAGTTCTAATAATAAAAGATGGAAAAGTATTGCTTGGAAAAAGAAACGAAGAACCAGGGAAAAATACTTGGTCTTTACCAGGAGGGAAGCTAGAATTCGGCGAAACTTTTGAAGTTTGTGCCAAAAGAGAAGTTAAAGAAGAGACGGGCTTGGATGTGGATGATTTAGAGTTTGTTTCCTTAAGCAACGATAGGTTTGAAAACCAGCATTTTGTAACTCTTGGATTTAAAGCAGGAAAGTTTTTCGGAGAGCCAAAAAATAAAGAAGAACAAATTACCGCTTGGAGATGGTTTGATTTGAATAGTTTGCCGGATAACCTCTTTCCACCTTCCAGGAAAATAATTGAAAATTTTCTTTCGAATAAGGTTTATGAGGTGGGGAAATGATTACCAAGGAAGAATTCTACGAGTTAAAGCAAAAGGATAAGATTTTGAGGAAGGCTGCAGAAGTTTTAAGAGTAGAGCCAAAAGATTTGCCTAGAGTAATAGAAAGGTTTTTGAAGGAAATTGAAGAAATGAATGAAAAGATTCAACGCTTAACAACTACTAACAAAAGCTCATAGCCAATTTTTCTTCTTTCCTTCCATGGCAATTTATATCTAAACTTTTTCTCAACCCTTATTCTTGCCTTAAATTCCTCGCAAACTTTTTCTATTTTTTCCTTCGTAGCTTTGCTAAGCTTATGAATGCTATAAACATTCTTAGCAATCTGCAAGGCCTTTCTCAAAAAGATTATATCCCAATCTTTTCTAACCCCGCTTATGGGAGGAAATTGAATTACCGTATCTGCCTTTGCATACAAATTTTCAACTCTGTAGCAAACCCAATTGATTTTATTCGCTATTTTTATTCCAGTTTTTTCCTCAACAAGCTTAGCATTCTGCCTTGCTATTTCTAAAACTCTTTTATCTATGTCAACTCCAAAGACTTTCTTTGCTCCTAGCAAAGCTGCTCCGATGGCAAACCTTCCGGAACCGCAGCCCAAATCATAAACTATCTTGTTTTTTATATCTTTTTTGGCGAGAAAGAGAACCGAAGAAGCTATGCTTGGAGTAATAGAATACTGTTCTAACTTATACTTTGGGTTTGGGTTTTCGTTTAGCCTTGAAAGAATTATTGCAAGCTTTCTTTGGGTTAGCATGATAATAAATTAAAATTTCAAGAATTTTTTTTCTTTGTTATACGTATAACAGTTAGTTATCGAATCTTGACTTCTTTTTTTATTTCAATTATCCCAATTTTAAAATTCTCCAAAGACTAGATATCTAGAATTACTCTGGCTTTCCAACTACCATCTTCTTTTTTAACTTCTAGATTATGATAGGTTGCTGCCTTAACTTCAGTCTTGGTTTCATGCTTTGCTGGGTTAATCTCTTCCCCAAAGCATTTTGCCTTTAGTTTCAACTCTTTTTCATCAACTTCGACCTCAAACCTAGAGAAAGCAAGATTTTCCGAACCATAATAAAAGAGCAATTCATTAAGCCACTCGAATAATAAGCTTTCCAAATCATTCGCTTCTAGCTCAACTTCTCTCTCAACCTTCGGCTCAATTTCTTCAGTATTTACCATAACTTCAAACATAGCTAGAGCAGAATTGGCGAATAACTCGTTCAAATCCTTCCCATAAGCTTCGAAGGCAACGTCCGCAGTCGTTATATCGACAAACTTAAATTTTTCCATAATTTTAATAATTTAAACTTAAAATTATTAATCTCGTCCAGAAACATTTTTAAGCCGCTAAATTTAATTATAATTGGGTTAAGGAGGAAGTTTAGATTTCAGTAGCCTTATAGGCTACG
>CAYYER010000053.1:0-4394 GCA_964471045.1 uncultured archaeon
CCATGGAAAATTAGCTCGTGCAACCTATCGGCTCTCAAGCTCTTTGCAGAAATCCTTCCAAGGACGAAACAGATCGCATCCAATATATTACTCTTTCCAACTCCATTCGGGCCGCAAATTATGTTAAAGCCTGGAGAAAAAGGTATGGAAATTCGCTTGTTAAAACTTTTAAAACCCTGGAGGGTTAGTCTTGTTATCCTCGTCTTCACAAGAACCCCTAATATAATATAAGAGCTTGGAAAGAATAAAGCTTGAATTTAAATTTAAATACTCTAATTTTTTATAGCGATTCTATGAGAGAAAAAATTTGGGATTGGTATTCTAGGGAGAAAGTTCAAAAAGCCTTGATAGAAATCTCAAAGAATAGGGAGGTAGTGCCTGTATTCTCCAACTCTTTTGGAAAAAGGCCTGATGTCCTGCAGTTTCCCGGCGACATAATGCAAGCAGTTGCTGAGGGTGCCATAGCCTTTCATGCTTCTTTAGAAAGATGGAAGAATCCGATGCAGCTTAAAGCTGGGATGAACAAGGAAGAGCTGGATGAGCTTAGGATAGGGTGGGATATTTTGATAGACCCTGATGTCAACGATTTTGAAATCGCTAAGGCAGTTACGAAAGTTATAATAGAAGCGTTTAAAGACCATGGTGTAAAAAGCTATTCAGTGAAATATACGGGAGGAAAAGGCTTTCATCTAGCAATACCTTTTGAGGCTTTACCAGAAAAGATAAACCTAAAGCCTTCTAGAATTCTCTATCCAGAGGTTTTGCAAAAGCTAATAGAATACTTAAAATGGTATGTGAGGGAAAGTTTGAGGGAAGAGATCTTAAGCCTGGATAATCCTATAAACCTTTCGAAAAGGGTTGGAAAAAGCTTGGAAGAAATAGTCGGCGAGGAAGGGATAGAACCCTTTAAGCTAATTAATATGGACATATTCGGCTTAAGACATTTATTTAGGCTTCCCTATTCCTTGCACGAAAAGACTTTGCTAGTAAGCGTTCCCCTCAAGCCTGAGAGAATAGATAAGTTTAAGAAAGAAGATGCGCTCCCAGAAAAGGTTAAGGTAGAGGAAAAATTTTTGACCAAAAAATCGAGAATACACGATGCCGAAGCTTTGATAATAGAAGCCTTGGATTGGGCTGCTAAGCATAAGATTGAGGTGAAGGAAGTTGTGGAAGAGCTTAGAGTCGTTAGAAAAAGGGTTAAAAAAATTCCTGAAAATTTCTTTCCTCCTTGCATTAAAACCATACTCAAGGGCTTGCCAGACGGAAGGAAAAGGAGCGTTTTCATACTGATAAACTTTCTGAGGAACATGGGCTGGAGTATGGAAGAGATTTCGAAGAAGCTTGAGGAATGGAATGAGAAAAACTATCCTCCTTTGAGAGCAAACTATTTGAGGACTCAACTAAGATGGCATGCGAGACAGGAAAGGAATCTATTGCCGCCAAACTGCAACCATGAAAACTTTTACGTTTCGATAGGAGTTTGCAACCCAGATGAAATCTGCAAGAATAAGAGTATCAAGAATCCGATAAATTATCCTTTTAAAAAGTTAAAACTTAAGAAAATTAGGAAGTGAATAGGATGGAAGAAGAAACCATCACGTTTGAGCTCGTGAGGAAAATTCAGAGAGAGGAAAGAGATTCTCCTTCTTTAGTCAAACTTCCAGAAAATTTTTTCGAAAAAGTTAAGAACTATTTGGGCCAGAAGAAAAAGCTATTAGAAAAAAAAGAGGATAGGAAGGTTGCTCTCGAAGTAAAGAATGTTGAGAGGTTGGTTGAGAATATCTTCGATAGAAGGGAGAGAAAGATTCTGAACCAAGCTTTAATAACGGTTAGAACTCAAATTCCTCCTCAAAATCTGACCGAAGAGGAAAAGGAATTTTTTGAGAAAGTCGTGGAAATCCTGAAAGAAAGAAGAGAAGAATTTTTCGAGAAAATTTTTGGAAGAGGAGAGGGTAAGAAAAAGGTAAGGTTTAAGGCCGACGTGCCAGAATTCGTTGGAATAGACGGGGAAGTTTACGGGCCGTTTAAAGAGGGCGAGGAAGCAGAAATACCCCCGGAGAATGCAAGGGTTCTAACTCAAAAAGGCTTGGCCGAAGAAGTTTAAAAAATTTAAATTTAGCCACAAGAAATAAAAGTTATCGGGATAAGAATGAAAATTCCAAAAGAAGTAAGGATTTATTGCCCCTATTGCAAAAAGCATACTTTGCATACTGTCGAGAAGGCAAAGAAGAGGCAGAGAAGAAAGCTTGCCCAAGGTCAAAGAAGATTTTTAAGGAAGCTAAAAGGTTATGGAAGCTTCCCAAAGGAAAATCCAAAAGGAAGGGAAAAGCCGACAAAAAAAGTCGACCTAAGGTTTAAGTGTAAGGTTTGCGGAAGGAAGCATACTAAAGGAAAAGGTTTTAGGATTAAAAAGCTTGAAATAACGAAGGTGTAGGCATGAAAAGGTTAGTAGAAGTGCCTAGGAGCAGGTTTCTTAAGGTTCAGTGCAAGAAATGCAAGAATAAGCAAATCATCTTTGATAGAGCATCCACTCAAGTCAGATGCTTGAAATGCGGCGAGATTTTGGCTTTGCCCAAAGGAGGAAAAGCAGAAATTAGAGCAAAGATTTTAGAAGTCTTGAGTTAAAAACATATGCTTCTAGCTCGAAAATTATTTTATGAAGCTCAAGGAAGTTTTGCTCCATAGACCTGGAGTCGAAATTCACTACATGAAGGATGAGCCTGAAAAATTCTCATGGAAGGAAAAGCCCGAGTTGAAAAAATTGCAGAAGGAGCATGATTCATTCGCAGAAGTTTTGAGAGAAGAAGGAATAAAAATAAACTATTTGGTTAAATCGCTTCCTTCGAAGCCGAATCTAATGTTCATAAGGGATTGTGCTTTTGTTCTCAACAAAAAAGCATTGATCCTAAGGCTTGCTTCTAAGCATAGGCAGGGAGAAGAAATTCTAGTCAAGGAAAAGCTTTTCAGGCTTGGTTTTAGAATAGCCGGTCAGCTAATTTACCCTGCTATTCTAGAAGGAAGTTCCATTTTTCTTTTAGACGAAAAGAGTGCTTTGATTGGGATTGATGGAAGAGCAAACTTGGACGGTGTGGAAAAGTTTAAGAAAACTTTTGAGATGGATGTTTTTTATTTAAAAGGGGATTTGAGCAAAGTGTTGAATTTTGCCGGAAACCTAGCAATCTTGAGCGAAAGAATGGTAGATTCAAGAGTTTACGAATTTTTAAAAGAGAAAGAGTATGAGATAATTCTTGCCAGCAGAGAAGATGAGGAAGTGCATGGCATAGAATTTCTTCAAATAGATTCGAGCAAGATAGTTAACGTTAAATGCGAGCTGAACAGAAAGCTCAGGATGAATGGGTTCGATGTTATAGAGCTTGAGGTTGAAGAACTTCTTAAAGGTCTTGCTGGAGTAAAAGGCTTGGTTTTGCCCTTGGATTATAAAATTTGAAATATAGAATCCTCAACAAAAATTTTTATAAAAATCGAAGAGCAAATTAAAGGTGGGTCTTCTTCTCCCCCTGGAGGAAAGAATGTTTCAGGGAAAGAGTAAATGGATGAGGATAAATTATAGGATAAATGCCTCGAATTCAACCTTCATGCATGCGAGAGATGAGGAAGTAATCTCAGCAGCTCAGGCTTTAATCTCTGGAAAAAACGTTTACGATGGATTTTCGAGTGAAAAGCTAACTAAGTATCTAATCCTAAGGAATCAGCTAAAAAATTTGGAAGAGTGTAAGACGGATAATGAAGAAATAGTGAGACTTTTAAAGGAATTGCATCCGCATGCAAAGATAGAAGAGAAGGATGGAATATACTTGGTAAGAAATAAATAAAAGAAAAAACTGCTAGCAATTCAAGTAGCTCTTTCTCTCAACTTTAAATTTTTAATTTGAATATTTTTTTCTTGAATGAGAAAAGCCCTAATCTTTGATTTAGACGGAACCTTAGTTTACACTTTGCCTTCTTTTAAATACGAAGTTATGGTGAAAACTCTTTCTGAGCTTGGAATGAATGTGTTCAGAAAAGATGAAATCGATGAATTTTGGTACGGAACTGATAGGGATAAAATAATAGAAAAATATTTTAGGGTCGAGCCTCAAAGATTCTGGGAAATTTTTAGTAAGTATAACAAGCCAGAAAGAAGGGTAGAGTATACAGAGGTTTATGAGGATGTTCATGTCCTTAGAAGCTTGAAGGAGAAGTATAAGCTTAAGCTTGGAATAATAACAAGCAACCCCTATCCGATTGCCAAGAAGGAAGTTGAATTGCTCGAAAGAGAGGGAATAGAATTTGATTCTATCGTTACCCCAAACTATCCGGAAGAAAAACCAAAGCCTAATGCAAAGTTGGTTGAAAGATGCTTGAAAGAGCTTGGAGTTGAAAAGAAAGATGTT
>CAYYER010000054.1:0-4376 GCA_964471045.1 uncultured archaeon
TAGGGAAAGAGCTTGAAAAGCGAATAAACGAGAAGCTCGAAGGAATAGTAAAAATGAAAATCGAGAGTGTTTTCAAAACTTTGCTCATTCTTACCAAGAAAAGATATGCTGGCCTAGCAGTAGAAAAGCTCGATGGAAGCTATGAAGAAAAAATTGTTATGAAAGGAATAGAAACTGTTAGGAGAGATTGGTGCGATTTGGTTAGCAAAACTCTGTACCAAGTTTTAGAAATCTTGCTAAAAGAGCAGAATCCAAGGAAGGCTTTCGATTATGTTAAAGGAGTCTTGGAAAAGCTTGAAAAGAATGAAATTCCATTGGAAGATTTGGTAATAACCAAAAGTATTTCAAAGAATCCAAAGGATTACAAAGGGATTCAGCCTCATGTAGAGTTGGTTAAAAAGCTGAGGAAGAGAAGTCCTGCGGAAGCTCCTGGGGTTGGGGATAGGGTAAGCTTTGTCATAGTTAAAGGACCGCAGCTAGTTTCTAAAAGGGCTGAGGACCCAGAATACGTAAAAAAGCATAACCTAAAAATAGACTCTCGCTATTACATAGAAAGCCAGCTATTACCTCCTTTGGAAAGGGTTTTTGAAACTATTGGCTATTCGAAGGCTGAGCTTATAGGTATAGGAAAGCAGCTACTGCTCAGCGAGGCCATAAAGAATAAGGTTAGGGTTAAGCACGAAGCCTTAACGAGTTTTGAAAGTTTTATTTGTAAGAAGTGCAACACGGTCTACAGAAGAATTCCTTTAATTGGCAAATGCGTCGAGTGTGGGGATGAAATTCTCTTCTTTTCAAACGGGAACAAGTCGAGGTACTTGAGAATATGAATTTTTTGAAGTTAGACGTAAAAATCTTAAGATTTTTTAACCAGCCGTTTTCCCCAGCTTTGAACCTAATAGTTTCGGTAATCATTTTTTCAATCTATGGGTACATCCTAGCTTTAGTTTATTACTTCTACAGGAAAGGAAGGAAGCGCAGAATTTTGCATTTAATAGCTTCCCTTTTAATCGGCCTGGCTTTTGTAAATTTTCTAAAAATCTTGGTAAACAGGGAAAGGCCTTATGCAATGTATGAGGATATAAAGCATGTGCTTACTAAGGCAGATCCATCCTTCCCTTCAGCCCATTCCTTCACAGCCTTGCTCTGCTTTTACTTCTTGCCAAAAGATTTTCCAAGATGGCTCAAACTTTTGTTGACCATCTACCTAGTTTTTTTAATACCCATAGGCTCTATGTACATAGGAATTCATTTTCCTTCCGACGTTTTGGTCGGTGGGGCTTTAGGCTTTCTATTCCCAAAAGTAGTTAGCGAAAGCTTTTCGGTAAAAATTTTCAAGAAGATTTTCAGGCTGGAGAGATTTTGAGCTTATCCTTATAGATTGAAGTAGTCAAGTAGCTTATCGCCATCCCTATCAAGATCGAAAGACCAAAACCTTTTAGAGGAGTGAAGAGAAGAATTAAAGAAATGGGGAAAGCAAGTAGCTTTATAAGCTTCGGTAATTCGATTAACTCTCTGAACCTATACCTTAAAACAAACTTCCTCTTTCTCAAGATTTTTTCGCTTAGGGAAAAATAATTCAAGAAGCTCAAGCACGCAAAAGCAAAAACGCCATAGATCGAAAAGAGGTCAAAAATCCATCCTGGCTTAAGCGCAATTTGGGTTAGAGAAGCTATGCCAACGATTATAAGCAATTCCGATGCAAGCATGCCTGAGAAATAAACCCCAAGCTTTCCATATTTTTTGAAGGCTATTAGAAGACTTAGGAGAAAGAAGAGTGCTGTTCCAGCAAAAAAACTTTCTTTAGCCATTTTAATTTTTGGGCTAATCTTTTCGCTTCCCTCAATCTCAAGCTTTGGTAGTTCGCCCGTTTCCAAGGCTAACCTAATCTTTTCCAACTTTTCCTGAGCTAAGGATCTTGTATCATACCCTAGTATGGCTATGCTTTCGAGCTTTCTTCCAGCCATTTGGACTGGCAAGGGCAGGCTGCTTACCAGCTTGCCATTCAAATAGTAAAGCAAATCCGCGTCCAAAACAAATCCTCCAGGTACAAGCCTTCGGCCAGCATTTCTTGTTAGAGCCTCAAACCTCCTCGAAGCTTCTCCAGAAATTTCTACAGGAATCCTGAATTCCCAACGCTTGAAGTCTGGATTATACCTTACGTAGCTTAGCTGAGGATAAACATTCTTCACGTCCTCATTCTCGAAGAATAAGCCTTCTACAAAGGCCGAATCGTTCGTTAGGTTTAAAACTTTAAACTCGATCTCTTCCAGCCTGAAAGTTTCACCTTCTCCATAACTCTTGTTTCCGATGATGAGCTTGCCAGCTTCGACTTTAACTCCATGCTTTTCCTCAAGAATAAATTCCCCGCTTCCGTTAACCAAAGGAATTCTCCTTAAAATCTTTGCTTCAAACCTTCCCTCTTCAATCAACCTTGGAATACTTTCATTGTTCAAGCTTAGAATTTGGATAAAACTATCGTTGATCGAAACTTTATGCTCGGCTAAGCCTAAAGCTTCAACTCTCTTTTGAATTATCTCAGCTATTTGGGTAAGGTTTCCTGGTTCTGCTGGCTTAATTAGAGTTAGCAAACCACCTTGTAAATCCATGCTAAAGGCAAGCTTATTCAAAGCTATTAAAGCTAGGGAAATTAAGAGTAGAATTGAGAAAATGCTTAACTTTAAAATCTTCTCAATTTCCATTTAAATCAATTTGAATTTTTAAAGTTTAAAAGTTATCGTTTAAAACATATGCATTATCTTTAATAGGTTTAATTCTAATTTTTTATTAGTGTAGACCATGAGTTTATTTAAATATTACCTTCCAGTGGGCTTAACAGTTGAAACAAATGTAAGGATGTATTGGCCAGCGTTTAAAGAAAAAACTGCGAAAGAGAAAGAAGAATCTAAATAGGTTTTTTGTTGATAATAAATGTAAGAAATTATAAACCAATACCTTCCACACAGATATCCGATTTTAAAAAGAGCGCAAAAGCCTCTTTTTCTATTTTTCTAATTAGAAGTAGCGAAGAAAAGATTGAAGAAACCAATTGGAAAGAAAATGTTGAACTTACTCCTTTCATCTACCCTTGAGGCTACTATCAATTTATTTTGCAAATTTAGTTTATCACATTTACTCAATTATAAATCCGAATTATTCACACTTACTTTTTTTCCAAAGAGAGCTTAAAATTTTGAAAAAGACATTAAAGAAAAACACAGAATCATAAACTTTATGAACCTGTTTTAGTTTTCCCACTCAATTAGCAAAATTAGTAACTTTCAATGGAGAGTAGAAAAACTCAAAGACTGACGCTTAAACTCTAGACTTAGATTTCTTTCCAATAATCATAAAAGCTTGCGATAAAAATGCAGGTAATGGAAATTTTCCTAACCTAGAAATTTTTTTGATTTCAAAACCAATTTTTTTCATCATTTTTTTTGCTTCTCTTAAGCTTGGGCAATATGTATGGTAGGGATCATTTCTAGGATTTTCTGTTAGTTTTAAAATACTCTTAAGAGAAAAGGGATTTGGTAAGACGATGACTAAATCTCCATCTTCTTTTAAAAGGTCGTAAACTATCTCCAATGCTTTAGTTTGATTATTTAAGTGTTCTAAGACATCTATCATAGTGATTGTCCCAAATCTATTTTTCCAACTCATTAAATTTTCTAGATCCTCTATTGCTCTATGAAACACACGTAGCCCCTTTCTCTTACATAAACTAACTGCGAACTTAGAGATCTCTATACCAATACACTCAATCCCTTTTTTAGCTGCTAACTCAAGAAAAGAACCATCGCCACAACCCACATCTAACAGAGGAGATTTCTTAATATTTTTTAAAACAATAATATGTGCTCTCGTAATATTTTTTTTTCTGTACTTTCTTTTTGCATACTTTTCATAGTCTAATCCCATTTTCTCCCGCACTTTTACTTAAAGGTAATAATGGTATGCGATTTTCTAATCTCTATTTTTTGATCTTCAAATAAATTTCTGATTGTCATCTTTTCAAGAGCTGGGCACAGAATTTATTGAACACAGAAAGTTATTAATGGCCATAACTTATAACCACCAATCATAAATGTGAAAGTGTTCTTTAACCACCTTTAAATTAAACTTACTTGCTAATTTTTCCAGAAATGCGTCGGATTTAAACCAACCAAAAACAATTTCCTTAGGAGTTCCAATTTTAGATTTATACCAGCTAACCGCTTCTTTCATCATTTTTTTCTTCTTGCTTTTATTTACAAACTCTGGAAACATTGAGATATGCAAATGAAGTTGTAATTCACATTTTTCTCTAAGTTTTTTATATCGATTTTCTAAAATTTTCTTAAATTCATTCTTAGTGACCATCCCTCCAAAAGTAAATA
>CAYYER010000055.1:0-4280 GCA_964471045.1 uncultured archaeon
ATACTGAACAAATTTAAATATTTTTGTTCAGTATATTGAACAATTTTTTTCCTTATACAAATTTGTAAAGAATATAAAGGTAACTCTCCATTTTTAAACTATGCCCTGGAAAAGAAGTCCTCGTGATCGCGTTAAATACCCGTATAGAAATACTGACATAGAGATAAGAGAATGGTTTTATTTTGATGGAAATAAGAAGAAGTATGTGTTAACGATGATACCTACCGCATGTCCAGATGGAAATGATTTTATTCATGTCACTCTGCTAATTCCTATTGACGAAGAAAAAGGAATATGGAAACCGAAAATCTATAAAAGTCTTGAAGAATTGAAAAAGGATTTGGATGAACTAGGGATTAAAGAGAGGCCTCATTATAGAAAGGCATATAAAACTATGCAAAAACTCATGTCCGTAGACTATTTAGAATATCTTAAAAATCAACTTAAGGAAAGAGTTATTAAGGAAGGTATAGTAGCTACAGAAAAAGATGCAGAAAAATGGATTCAAGATTTTTTGAACGACGTTGATAACTTCATGAAAGCTGGAGGGCTTAAAATTCCAGAAGAAGTTAAATATAGGATTATTCTTGCATCATTTGATAGTGCGAAAAAATTAAAAAAAGAATTGGAAAAAGAAGAATTGATGAAAGAGATTAAAAATTATAAGCCTAACTCTCAATCTTATACCTAAGAAATGCTCCTATTCCTCCTATTTGCTTAAACTGGATTCCTTCCCTTGTGGTAACTGAAATAAATTCTACTTTTACTCCTAACTCCTCAGCCTTCTCGCTCAGAATATCAACCAAATCCTTGCTTTCTTCTACAGCCAAAGTTTTTTTACATTTCTCACAAACTTGGTCAGAAGCAATTCTCCTAGGTAAATCTTTTGTTTTAGTTAAATTACATTGACTGCATTTAAGCCTAACCCTAACCCAATCAAAACCTTCAGAAATAAGCAAAGTCTCTACTGCTCCCATCTCCAAAGCTTTTAGCGTGTCTTCATAACCATAAACGACCTTTCCATCTTTTTTAAGCTCGCTGAAAAATCTTGCGAGCAAATCCCTTTCCTTGCTTATGGCAGCCTCTTCGAGTAAATCCTTTGCTCTCTCAACCAATTCTTCCAAGCCATATTCTCCGGTATAGCTTGTGTCCTTAACTCCAAGAACCTTTTTCTTAAGCTGATAATGCAAATAATCTTTCTCGACGAACCTTTCCTTTAAAGGACCTGGACCCCCAACTATTATGCCCTTAAGATTTTTTTCTTTTAGAAACAGTTCGCTAGCCTTTTCTCCTACTTTCTTTAAGAATTCATGTATGGCATCTTCCCTTATCCTATCATAACGCCTCTGGCTCATGCCGCCTTTTACTGATTTCGAGGGAACTGTCGATTCAAAGTGTTTAAGAGGAATTATTCTTTTTCCTTTTAGCAAACCAATATTGGCATCTCTTGCATCCAAAACAATCAAACCATAAACTTCTTTTTCCTCGACCATTTCTTCCAGAGGCTCTAGAACAAAAACCTGGTCGCACCAATAAATTTTAGTCTTTAACTTTTCTGGAGGCTCGAAGCTCCATAGCCTAACATCCGGCTTTCCCTCTACTTTGGAAACGTTCCCGCAAAAAACTACCAAACCATTCTCAGGAGTTTTTCTAAAGAGCCTTAGGTGCTGGATTATTTTTTCTAAAGCGTCTAAAACATTCTTCCTTGTCGTTTTGGATTTTATGTTCATCGCAGTAGATTTTTCCTGAACTAGCTGGTTGATAACCTCGATCAAATTATAGCCTGCAGGTATGTAAACAGAAACGAGTTCCGTATGCCTTCCCTTATAAGAAGCGAGCTCCCTAATCAATTTCTTAAGCTTCAACAATTGTTCTTTCTTAAATGTAAATCCCTCCGCTTACTTTTGTTTTAATCATTTAAGTAACTATATTGTGCATAGCCCTTAAATCTTTTTCAAAAATTTTAAGCTCTTTTGGAATTTCAAACTTTATGCTATCCTTCAAGCTCAGCCCCTTTTTCTTTTTAGTCTCCCAGACTTCAGAGTTAAACTCAACAAGTTTTTGAGTAAACTTGCTTAGCTTGCTCTTCCACCTAGCTTTAGGAAATCTTTCCAAGAATATGCTTTTCTTGCCATAAAGCTTTAGCCAAATTGCTTCACAAACAAAAGGTGTGATAGGAGCTAATAGTAAAAGCAAGGTCTTTAAGCATGTATGCAAGGTAAACCAAGCTGCCCTTTGCTTAGCTTTTCCAAAACCTTGACCATAGGCCCTGGGTTTAACCATCTCGACATAATGAGAAGCAAATAAATTCCAAGCAAATTCTCTTATCTTGCTTGCAGGAATGAAAAAGTTAAAATCTTCATACCCTTTTAAACAAGCCTCGATCAAATTGCTCAATTCAGCTAGAATCCATCTATCAGTTTTCTCGAGCTTAGCTTTTTTTGGAATCGGAAATTGAGAAATGAACCTTGCTATATTCCATAGCTTAGTTATAAACTTAGAAGCTGATGCAATCCTTCGCTCGGAACATCTAAAATCATAGCCCAAGCTTGCTTCCGAGGCTCCCCAAAAACGAAAAGCATCTGCTCCATATTTTTTAAGCAAGGGTAACGGGTCTATGACATTCCCTTTTGATTTGCTCATCTTTTCTCCTTTTTCATCGACCCCATACCCCATTATCCAAACATGCTTGAAGGGCAATTTTTTGGTTAGCTGAAAGCATCTGAGCAAGGAATAGAAAAGCCAAGTCCTAACTATATCCTTAGCTTGCGGCCTTATTGTAATGGGATAAACTTTCTTAAAGAATTTTTTATCTTCTAAAAATTTTGAAATGAATAAGGCTGAGATACTCGAATCGAACCAAGTATCGAACGTTCTTTGCTCACCTGTAAACTCTTTACCCTTACAAAACTTACATTTTTTGAAGGGTGGCTTTTCCTTCCAAGGTCTGTAATAAGCTCCTGGCTCCGGCAAATTAGCTTTTCCGCATCGCTTGCAATACCAAATCGGAATTTCCGTCCCGTAATACCTTCTCCTAGAAATCGGCCAATCTATGGTTATGGAATCGATCCAATTCATCAAGATTTGCTTGTGCTCTGGAGGATGGAACTTAATTTTTTTGACTAATCTTTTAATCTCTCTCAAGAAAGGCTTCTGCTTTAAATAAAATTCTTTCATAGGGATTATTTCAATCGGTGTCTTGCTTCTCTCACAAATTGGGATAGAGTGAACTATTTCTTCAACTTTTAAAATCAACCCTTCTTTCTTCAAATCTTCGATTATTTTTTCTCTTGCCTCTTCAACTTTCAATCCAGCGTACTTTCCTGCATTCTTTGTAAGCTTTCCTTCTTCATCTATTGCAACGATTTCCTTAAGCTTTAATTCTCTGAACAAGCGAACATCAGTATAATCGCCATAACTACAAACCATAGCTGCACCGCTTCCAAAATCCATTCTAGCTTGCTTGTTTGGAATTATGGGAACCTCTCTGTTGTAAATCGGAACTATCGCATGCTTTCCATGCAACAAGTTATACCTTTCATCTTTTGGATGGACTATAATGGCTTGACAGGCACAGAGCAATTCTGGCCTTGTGGTTGCTATGGTTATCTCGCCATCCGTTTCCTTGACTTTAAAGATTATGTAAACGAGCTTAGTAGGCTTTTCCATATATTCAACTTCTGCATCAGCTATCGTAGTTTTGCAATCAGGACAATAATTGTTTGGTCTCGTTGCTTCGTAGATCAAACCTTTTTTCCAGAGCCAGATAAAAGTTGCTTGGGTTAACTTTCTATAATTTGCTGAATCAGTCCGGTAATAATTTTCAAAATCGCAAGTTAATCCCATTAGCTTTAAAATTTCTAAAAATTTAGGTTCTAATTCATCCAAAGCTTTTTCACACAGCTTAATAAAAGTTTCTCTCGCAACTTCGTGCATCTTTATTCCGTGCTTTTTCTCAACATAAATTTCCATCGGTATGCCATTCCTATCTATCCCTAAGGGAAAAAGGACGTTGAAGCCAAACATCCTTGCCGTTCTTGCTATCATGTCTATTTGCGAATAATGTGAAGCCGCACCTATATGCCAGGGCCAACCGCTCATGTAAGGTGGTGGGGTATCGATGCTAAAGATTTTACCCCTGGCTTTAAACTCAAAGATTTTATTCTTCTCCCAAAATTTGGCTATTCTCCTTTCCTCGCTTGTTTTCCACCTTTTTTCTCTAATCTTTGGCTTGAATTTCAAGCTAGGCACCGAATAAATTATTTTGGCTTAGGAGAAAA
>CAYYER010000056.1:0-4138 GCA_964471045.1 uncultured archaeon
CTGTTAATGTTACCCCTGTATTAAAAGGAAGGATTTTACTAGGATACAAAGAACACTTAAATTTTTCTGAAATTCAAAGAATAAACGCAGAATTTTTTAACGAAGGCAGCTTACCCTTAAAGGAGAAGTTAGAAATAAAGATTTATTACAACTATGAAGGACAGCTACAGCTCATGGGAAGCTACTATGATGCAGAATTCAATTTAAAGCCTGGGGAAAGGAGAAGCTATCAAATCTCATTCTTACCTCCTTACATAGGAACCTATTACATAAAAGCAAGAGCACCTTACGATGGAAAGACTGCTCAAACTTGGGGAGCTTTCCTAGTAGTTTATTATCCCCCGCCTCCTCCTCCACCTCAAATCATCATGCCTTCACCAGCCTTGCCTCCCCCACCACCTGCTGCAGCACCTCCACCAGAAGTAGGAATAGCAAGGGTTGAACTGGAATATCCTGAAAAAGTTGAACTAGTGCAAGGAGAATCAGCTATATTTCATGTTTTAGTCAAGAATGTTGGAGATGTTTCGCTCTATAACCTAAGATTTTCGACTTACACAATAAATCAATTAAGCGTAGATATAACCCCTCCGCAACTTTTTAAGCTTAGTCCAAACGAGACAGCAATTTTCATTTTCTCCTTAGAAGCTCCTCAAAACGTTTCAGCAGGAATATACCCATTTGAATTTGAATTCATAAGCGATAAATTGAGAGAAAGGAGAAGCATAACCCTAGAAATAAAAGAGAAAAAAATTGTTCCTATCGAAGAAGAGCTCTACAAGCAAATAATCTATTATGAGTATTTGATATCAGAAACTCAAACAGAAATAGATGCTGCAACCTTGAAGGGAATAGACACATCTTTAGCCCAAATTGGTTTGAACAAAGCGAAGATAAGCCTGCAGGACGCAAAAAGGTATTACTATCAGAAGAACTATGCTGAATGTAAAGAAAAACTTTTGGATGTGAAAAAGTACATTCAAGAAGCTGTTCTTCAGCTTTCTCTAGCAAAAATTAAAGTTTATGTAGTTCCTGCTTACTATCCAATCTGGGTTTTGATATTCGCAATTTTCTTAGGAATTCTATTCTTAATCTTACTTTTCTTCTTGAGAAAAAGGAAGAAAGAGGAAAGGCCAAAGCTTTTGAGAAGGTTTACCGAAGCAGAAACTTAAAATTTCTGAAGTCAAAAATTTAATTAAATGGGGCTTTTTACTCCGTTCATATACGAGAATAAGAAAGGGCAAAAGTTTTGGTTGCACGCTAAACAAAGAGGAAAGGTTACTCTTTATTATTTCTCGAGGAATCCTGCAGGTGCGTTGAAAAGCTTGCCAAAAGGTTTTGAAGTTGTGGAAAATCCTCATACAGGAATGCCTTACTTGAGAAAGAAAAAAGCATCAGGCTTCTTAGGAATTTTTGGTAAGAAAGCTAAGGAGGAAAAGAAAGAAGAAAGTTAGGAAATATTATTTAAATTAATTTTCTCATTTATTTATAGTGAGAGCTTGGGTAGGATCATAGGAATAGTTTCTGGAAAAGGAGGAGTGGGAAAAACGACTCTTGCGATAAACTTAGGTACGGTTTTGGCTCAACATTTTAAGAAAGACGTTACTCTAATAGACTGCAACGTAACAACTTCTCATTTAGGTTTGTATCTAGGAATGTACTATTGTCCGTTAACCTTGAATAAGGTTTTAAGGGGAGATGCGACCATGGAAGAAGCTATGTATGAACATTTTAGTGGAGTGAAGGTAATTCCTGCCTCTCTTTCTCTTGCTGATTTGGAAGGGATAGACATAATTCATTTGAGGGATAAGGTAAGAGAGATTGCCGATAAGAGCGATATAATTTTCTTGGATGCAAGCCCTGGATTGGGAAGGGAGGCTATGGCATGCTTAAAAGCTTGCGATGAAGTAATTTTTGTAACCACGCCTTTCGTTCCTGCTATCATGGATATAATAAGATGTCAGGAAATACTCAACGAAATTGGAGTAAGACCTATAGGAATAGTTCTGAATCAAGTTAACAAGGAAAAATATGAGATGACACCGAAGGAAATTGAACAATTAACAAGGTTACCTGTGATTGCAACCATACCTTATGACAAGAATGTGAAAAAAAGCCTAGCAGCAAAAACTCCTGTCGTAATCTATAAACCAAAATCGAAAGCGAGCAAGGAGTTTTTCAAGTTAGGAGCTGCTCTAATAGGAGAAGAGTATGAATCTCAAGGCTTTCTATCAAAAATTATCAAAAAAATAAAGTCAAGATTAAAGAAAAGGAAGGAAGAAGAGTTGCTATTCCCTCAACCTCTCTAAATTTTTTCCCACCTTTTCTTCAATTTTTCTTCTACTAGAGGTAAGGTAGTATATTCCATAGCTTCTAAGCTTAGTCTATGAGCCTCGAAAGGTCCATGTTTCCTTAAGTAATCTGCTATCTCGTTCGCTTTTTGTCTTGCTCTATCAAAAGCTGGATCATCAAATAGGTCAACAGGACCTTCTAACTTTCCTTTATTTAGCTGGAACCCTAAAGCAATTACTCTCGGCGGCCCATCGAAGCGTGTGGGATGAGCATCTTTCAAGCTTACCGGCATGAAGGGACCCCAATGAGAGCCACGCATCCATCCCTCTACTAAATAGGGAAATGCGAAAGGCTCTAGAACTTCTCCAACAGCAGGAAAGCCTGATTGACATCTTACTATGCATGCAGGATCATCTTTCCCAACATACTTACCCGCTATCAAGCTTAACCTTTCAGTCGAGCTGACCGCAGCTATTTCTCCATCAGAATTCCTCGTCACGCTTTTTATACAGTATCTTCCTGGCGTTCCTATATATAAGAGTAAATCGTACATCTCCTGAGGACAAACGAATTTTATTTTCTTGTGCTCGAAAACATCGTGGACCTCAAAAGTAAAGCCATCGTGCAACTTTGGGTCTATGATTAAGCCTGCTGTATTGAAAGGGTCTGCAAAAATTTTGAACAAAGGAAAATTCCATGCTCCTGGCTCAGTCTTGTCTGCCATGAAACAAACTATTGGCTCGCTCTTTCTTTCTTCAAAGCTGATCTCGCAAACCCCTGGTCCCATTCCTTTTACATTACCAGAAAAGGCTGTTTTAAGCAAGTCTTGACCTGCTCCATACAGCTTTAAAGATTTTGCAAGGTTTGCACACTCCATGAAAGTATCGAAGGCTAGCTTATGGATTTCCGGATTATCGATGAACTTATCGTGAGTCATTATAAGCTCCAAATCATCTCCGCAGTTAGTGACAAAAAAGTCTATTATTAAATTTTCCTCCTTAGCTTTTTCCAGGCATTCTCTTGCTTTTTCTATAATCTCTTGAGGAACTCTTCCATGCCCAACTAAAGAACCTACATCAGCCTTAATCAGGGAAACTGTAACTTTCATATTAAATTATTTAGGGTTTATTTAAATTAATCGTTTGGCTTAAAAATTAATTTAGCCAAGGCTAAAAAGAAATCATGAGACTACCGTTACTCTTAATAAACTTTAAATGTTATGAAGAGGCTACAGGAGAAAAGGCTCTAAAGCTAGCAAAAACTTGTGAGAAGGTTTCTAAGAAATATCGCGTAAACATAGGGGTCGCTCCTCAATTCATCGACCTCTATGAAATTGCTCGAAAAGTAGAAATTCCTGTTTTCTCTCAGCACATGGATCCCATAGGATGGGGTGCTTATACTGGGCATGTATCTCCGCTGGCCTTGAAGAAAATAGGGATAAGTGGAAGTCTGATAAACCATTCGGAAAGGAAGCTTTCTCTTAGAGAGATAAAAGAATGCATAGAGATAGCAAGAAAGTATAAGCTAACCTCCGTAGTTTGCGCTGATAGCTTGATGAGAGGAAAAGCTATAGCGAAGTTTAATCCAGATTTTATAGCATACGAGGATCCTTTTCTAATCGGAACAGGGAAAGCAATCTCAAGGATAAAGCCAGAAAGCGTGAAAAATTTTGTCAGGAGTATAGAAAAAGTTAATCCAAAAGTAAAAGTTTTATGCGGAGCGGGAATTACAAGCGGAGAAGATGTGAAAAAAGCTTTAGAGTTAGGGACAAAAGGTATATTGGTTGCTTCAGGTGTAGTGAAAGCGAAAAATCCGAGGAAAGTTTTAGAGGAATTCGCAGAAGCTATTT
>CAYYER010000057.1:0-4079 GCA_964471045.1 uncultured archaeon
ATTTTTTTGAATCTTATCGAGTAATTCCTTTGACTTTTCGATTAAGTCTTTTTCCTTGACTACAACTTTTTCAAAATTATCCCTTCTTGCCAGTACAACTTGCTTTTTCTCCAAATCTTTCGGCCCAATCTCGATCCTTAAAGGTACTCCTTTCAATTCCCATTCGTTAAACTTCCACCCAGGAGTATACTCTTCTCTATCGTCGAGCAAAGCAGAAACTTCATTTTCTTCTAATCTTCCTAAAATCTTTCTTGCTTTCCTTAAAACTTCCCTTCTTTCTGTTTCTTTGTAATAAATCGGTACTATAACAACTTGAATGGGTGCAATCTTTGGAGGTAAAACCAAGCCTTTATCGTCTCCATGAACCATTACAATTGCTCCTATTAAGCGAGAAGCTATACCCCAGGAAGTTGTCCATACGTACTTTTCTTTTTCATCTTTGTCCAAAAACTTGATCTCGAAGGGTTTTGAAAAATTTTGCCCTAGATTGTGCGAAGTCCCCATTTGTAAAGCTTTTCCATCAGGCATCAAAGCTTCTAGAGTTGTTGTATATAAAGCTCCAGCAAACTTCTCTCTCTCGCTTTTCCTTCCAACCAAAACTGGAATTGCCAAGTAATCTTCGATAATCTTCCTGTAAAACTCTAAGATTTGCATAACTTCCTCGTCAGCCTCTTCCTTAGTTGCATGGGCAGTATGTCCTTCTTGCCATAAAAATTCTGTAGTTCTGATGAAAGGCTTGGTCGATTTGATTTCAGCTCTAGCTATGTTGCACCATTGGTTTACTAGCAAAGGCAAGTCTCTCCAACTCCTTATCCATCTAGAGAAAAAATAATAAACCATGGTTTCTGAAGTTGGTCTAATTGCTAATCTTTCGCTCAATTTTCTATCCCCAGCTTGAGTAACCCAAAAAACTTCTGGAGTAAAGCCTTTAAAATGTTCAGCCTCCTTTTTCAGAAAACTCTCGGGAATTAGCATCGGAAAATAAACGTTTTTATGCCCAGTTTTTTTAATCATTTCATTGAAGATGGCTTGAATCTTCTCCCAGATTGCGAAAGAATATTCTCTAAAAGCGATAGTCCCTTGGACCGGACCATAATCAGCTAGTCCAGACTTTAAAACTACTTGAGTATACCACTCAGAAAAATTTTCAGATTTTTTAACAGTTATGCCTTGCTGCTTCTCCATCGAATCACATATTATTTATAGGAAATTTACCCTACAAAAATATTTAAAGGCTGCTTCATATTTTTAGGTTGGTATGAAGCTCGCAATACTCTCAGATTTCCATTTTGGTTATGCTTATAATTCGGAGCTAGAAAACGATAGCTTTGATAATGCAAGAGAAGCTATAGAAAAAGCTTTGGATTGCGATTTGATTTTAATAGCCGGAGATATTTTCGATTCGAGGGTGCCAAAGACAAGCGTTTGGGCCAGAGCGATTAAAGTTTTGGTTAACCCATTGCTTCAAGCCAACAAAGGAGTTAAGCTTATTTCTTGCACGAAAGAGCTTAAAAAAATCTCAAGCAGAACTTTAGAACATTTGCCGGTTATAGCTATTCATGGCACGCACGAAAGAAGCGGAAGAGATATAATCAATCCTGTTCAAGCTTTGGAAAATGCGGGAATTTTGATTCATTTGCATTGCGATACGATAGTTTTTGAGAAGAATGGAGTAAAAGTAGCTATTCATGGAATGTCTGGAGTTCCAGAAAGGTATGCTAAAGATATTCTAGCTAGATGGAATCCCAAACCAATCGAAAATTGCTTCAATATTTTACTCTTACATCAAAGCATTGAACCCTACGTTTACTCTCCTCTAGAACCGCCTAGTTTAAGCGTTTCCAATTTACCCAAAGGCTTTGATTTGATAGTCGATGGCCATATACATTCAGCCAATCAAGAAAAAATTGGAAACACAACTTTACTTTTTCCTGGAAGCACGATAGTTACTCAGCTGGAAGCTAGCGAAGCTCTAGCCGATAAAGGATTTTATAAGGTTGAAATAGATGGAGAAAAAAAGTTGAAGGTGGAGTTTGTCAAACTAGAGAAAATCAGAAAATTTTTCTACGAGGAAATTAGACTTTCGGATGAAATTTCAACTAGGGAGCAAATAGAGAGAAGCTTGCAAAGAATTTTAAGAGAAGCTTTTGAGAAAAAACCTTTGGTTAAAGTAAAATTAACTGGAAAAGAAATTCAGGTTTCTGATAGAGAGTTAAGGGAAATTGAGAAAAAATATGCTCAGAAGTTAATTCTAACGTTTTCAAAAGAACTAGAGTCTGAAGAAATTGCGAGAAAAATCGAGCTCTTAAGAAACCTGAGAGAACAAAAGCTTTCTATCGAAGAGATTGGAATAAACATTCTAAGAAAAAATTTAGAAGAGCTTGGGTTTGCTTCAAGCTTCGATGCAGACAAAATTTTTAAACTTTTGAGCGAAGGGGAGATAGAAAGAGCATCCAACATTTTGTTGGGAGAACAATTAACTCTGGAAAAAATTTTGAAGAAATCTTTGAGCGAAAGGCAAACTGGGCTTGAAAAATGGGTGAGCAAATGATGGAAAAGGATGTAGTAGTATGCATTCTAGAGAATAGAGGAAAGATTTTGCTAGTCAAGAGAAGCTCTCTAGTCGGGACTTATAGGGGCAAATGGTCTGGCATATGCGGTTATTTGGAAGGAAACCCTTATGAGACTGCTATGAGAGAGCTTTACGAAGAGGCTGGATTAGGAATCGAAGATTTGAAGTTACTTAAAAGGGGGAAAATAATAGAGGTTCCTGATGAGAACTTAAAAGTTAAATGGAAAGTTTATCCTTACTTCTTTGAATGCAAATCTCCAGAAAAAATAAAGCTTAATTGGGAGAACGTAGAGTATAGATGGATAGACCCAAAAGAAATATCAAAGTATGAAACCGTGCCTGGACTGAAAGAGATTTTAGAGATGATAGAGAATGATAACAAAAGTTAAGCTGAAGAATTGGCGTTCTCACCTAGAATCGGAATTTAAGTTTACTAGAGGGACTAACGCCCTGGTCGGAATTCTAGGTTCAGGAAAGACTAGCGTTTTGAACGGGATATGCTTTGCTCTGTTCGGCACTTTTCCTGAATTGCAATCCAAGAAGTTAAAGCTTGATGATATAATAATGAAAAAGCCTGTCGAAAAGAATAAGGCTGAGGTTGAAGTTCATTTTGAAGTCGATGGGAAAGCTTATTCTGTCAAAAGGATTATCGAAAAAAGGAAGGGAACGACTTATTCAGAATTTAGGGAAAACGGTAAGCTAATAGAAGCACCGAACGCTCAAAGAGTTACTCGGCTAGTTGAAAAGACTTTGAAAGTTAAGTATGACCTTTTTAGCAAGGCAATCTATGCTGAGCAGAATGCTTTAGACTATTTCCTAAGAATCCCAAAAGGCCAGAGGATGAAAAAGATAGATGAATTACTGATGATAGACAAGTTCGAAAAAGCCAGGGCTGGTGCAGTAACTTTGGCAAACAGATTTCTTGAAAGGAAGCTAGGGAAGCAAAGCATAATAGACCAAGTGGATGTTAGGGGACTGGAAAAAAACTTAAAGGAGCTTAAAGATTCCTTGGACGAGCTTTTAAAGGAAAAAGAAGAGCTTTCAAAAGCTCTAGAAAAAATTTCAAAAGAAAAGGAAAAATGCGAAGTTGAGCTTAATGAGCTTAAATCCATCAAGGAAAATCTTGAGAAGCTGGAAAAAGAAGAGAAAGGAATTATGAGTGCGATAGAAGAAACTTTAAACTTTCTTAAATCTCTTGAGGAGGTTGTGAAAGAGAAGGGTAAGGAAGAAGTTGAATCTAAGCTTAGGGAAATTAAAGAGAGGTTGAAAAATTTTGAGGATGAGCTTAATGAGAAGCAGAAAAGTTATGAAGAACTCAATTCTTTGATTTCAAGGTCAAAAGCAGAGCTTGAATTTCTTAGGAAAGATAAGATCGAAAGATTGGAAAAAGAGATAGAAGAAAAGTTGGAGTTGGAAAAAGAGTATAAGAGCTTAGCTAAGGAAAAAGTGGAAGAAAAGCTAGAGGAAAGAAGAAATGCTTACGAAAAGCTGGTTGGAGAGATAGAAG
>CAYYER010000058.1:0-4018 GCA_964471045.1 uncultured archaeon
TGGATGGACAGCTTGGAGAGAAAGGGAAAAGTCTTAGAGATTCAAGCTTTTTGGATCCAAGCTTTAAAATGTGGGACAAAACTCCTTGAAATTCTAGGGAAAGATTCTAAGAGAATAAGGGAGGAGGCTTTAAAACTGGAAAAGAATTTTGAAAAAGAATTCTGGAACGAAAAAGAGAAATTCTATTTCGATAGGATTCTGAATGGGAAAAAAATCAATGAAAAGACCATAAATGCAATTTTTCCTCTATTCTTTGGAATTTCAAGGAATTATGGTGAAGTAATTAGAAGGATAGAGAGCGATGAGTTTACTTCAAAGTTTGGCATAAGGACTGTTTCAAAAAGCGAAAATATTTATAATCCTGCGGGCTATCATACTGGCTCAAGCTGGGCGTGGTTAATTGCTTTGTTTGCTGGGGTAGAATTCAAGCATGGAAATGCTAAAAAAGGGTTGGATTACTTGAAAATTCTGTTTGAGAGGTTGGATAAAAACTGTGTTTCTGCGGTAGATGAAGCATGGAATTCTGAAGATGGAAGTTCTATGCTTTTAAAAGGAAATAAGCTGGAGGAAGGGGCTTGCTTGCAAGCGTGGAGTTCTTTGGCCATTAGAGCTATAGATGAATGTATGCTTGGGATTGAGGTTAATGCCTTGGAAAATAAACTTATAGTTTCTCCTAGTTTGCTAGATGGAATGAAGATTAAAAGAAGGAAGAGAATAGGAAACGATTGGATTGATTTAACTTTTAGGAGAAAGGGAAGAAGAGTTGAAATAAAATACGAAAGCGAACAGAAGAAAGAGTATAAGATTGTTAAAGCTCCTTTACTCAGTTAGCTTATAAACCAAGCCTTTTTTATCCTTAATTATTTCAATCTTTCCTTCTCTTCCTAGCCATCCCAAAGCTCCAAAGACCTCGTTAAGCTTAAGCTTTGTTTGTTTTGCTATTGCGTTTGCAGATAAAGCACCTTTTTCTTTTAAAACATGCCAGACTTTCCCTGCATTTACCCCAAAGATTTCTTCTGGCTTCATACTATCTAATTTACTCTTTTCTTAAGATAAAATTTATTATTCATTAAGGAAACTTTTGGATGTATGACTTCTAATATATGTTTACCAAAAATAAACAAATTATTTAAATAACTGTTTACTAATAATAAACATGCTTGAGGAATTTAATCCATGGTGGATTGGGGAAGAAGATAAGGATATTTTAGAATTTAAATCTCTAGAATACAAGCACTATCCAGCTTGGATAAAGAAGATTTCTCTCGTTCCTTTTAGTCTTAATTTCATCTTCGGTCTAAGAAAAACCGGAAAAACAACTGGCATAAAGCTTCTGATTGATGGATTATTAAAAAAAATTAAAAACCCTTTTTCTATTTTTTTCTTCAGGGTTGATATACTCGATAATTATCGCGAGCTCTACGAGATTTTGAAAGAATATTGGAAGTTGAGAGAAAGCAAGGGCCTGAAAAATTGCTACATTTTTCTGGATGAAGTAACCTTGCTAGAGAACTGGTGGAGGGCTGTAAAAGTTTTTATAGACCAATATAAGCCAAAAGCTGTTTTCGTACTTTCCGGTTCTGTCTCTATGTTTTTTCATGGCAAAGCTGAGACTTTTGCAGGGAGGAGAGGGAAGGGTAAACTTATCAACGTCATGCCACTAAGCTTTCCAGAATATTTTAAACTCTTCAAGAAACCAAGGCTTCCAGCTACACTCGCAGAAATTTTTAAGAATTACTTGAAAACAGGGGGTTATTTGGGCGTTCTTAACAAAACTATAGAAGAAGAGGATATAATCTTGGGTTTGAAAAATGACCTTAGGATTGCGAATAAGTCAGTAGAGATTGCTAAGCATATAATGGCAGATATTTTTAAGAAAGCCCCCAGCCCATGCAGCTTTCATTCGATAGCGAACGATGTAGGAGTTTCGGTTAAAACTGTTATAGAATATCTTGAGACTTTGAAAGAAATGTTCGTGTTGAAAGATATCTTGTATATGAGCTTAGATGGAAGGGTTTATCCAAGAAAAGAGAGAAAACTAATGGTTCGTGATCCTTTCCTTACTAATGCTATTTCAATTTGGACGAGATGTGAAATTAGAAAAGATTTTCTATATGAGTGGATAGTTCAAGAACACTTGCTTCGCAAATATGGTGAGGTTTACTACTATCGAGACCGATACGAGATCGATTGCTTAACAGATAGACTTAAAATAGAAGTAAAAGCTGGGAAACCTCATAGGAAATACCCGAAAAACGTAATCATTTTAAAGGAAAAAAATATACCAGAGTTTTTGTTTTCCCTTTAGCTTAAAGAGTAAATTGACTCATACTTTTCAGGATTTTCTAGTATATCTTTCAGCTTTTCAGGATTTCTTCTCACCAAATTTAGTGGATTCGAACATTTCTTCGCTCTTTCAATAACTTTATATTTTGCTCTATACTTTGGATTTTTTTTAACCTCTATTTTACGCTTTTTCTTATCATAAAACAAATGGAATGGAAATCCTTTTCCTTTTATTGCAAGATAATCATGACCGGCTTTTTCAGGAACAAAACTTATTAGCAGGCAATCTTTTTTGTAAGCAACAACCCTATGCAAAAATTTAGGATGAATAAAGACAGAGTCACCTTCTTTAAGTTTCAGAATAAAAGTTTCGAAGTTGTTTTTTTCAGAAAGTATTAAAAAGCATCTATTTTTAAGAATATTGTAAACCTCTCCACAGTTTGCTTTGTGAGCATGACCATAGGTTAAAAAAAGCTCACCCTTACTTGAAGTTGAAAATATACCATGATTAAGTAAAGTTATATCGCTCACTATCCTAGTTTTTTCGTAGATTTTTTTGAAAAAATCGACCGATTTCCATAGATTATAAACTTCATAGACTATAAAATCTCCTTGAGCCTCAACCATTTTTTTTGCATTTTTCAAATCTAGAATAACTTTATCTCTAATTAGTTCAGAAGCATATCTTTTCCAGTTCGGTATCTCTTCTTTAAAATCGAAGAACAAGCCATCTTTTATTTGCTTGAAATCGAACCCAAAATTAATTTTCATATTTAAATTTTGTTTTCAGGAAAATTAAAAATATGGAAGCTTTTTATGTTCCATGGCTTCATATGCATCAGCCGTTAATATGGCTTGATAACAAGCTGGTAAGTAACTTGGAGAAAATGCTTTTATCCAAGGATTCAAAAGAAGCTTGGGATGCAAAATTAATGGCGAGGGCTTATAAAAATCCTGCTGCCTATGTAAAAAAGCTTAGAGAAGAGGGTTATCAGGCAAAAATTATGCTTGATTATTCTGGAGTTTTGCTCGAAAGTTTGGCTGACCTAGCAAAAAGAAAGGTTTTGGATGTAGAAGTTGAAGGAGAGAAAGTCGGAGATATAATAAAACTTTTTAAGGAGGTTTTGGAAAAATATCCAGATTCTATAGAGTTTGCGGCAACGGCCTACTCTCATTGCTATTTTCCTGCAACCCCTGAAGAAGATTGGAAGTTGCAAATAGAAGAGTGGAAGCAAGTTTTTAAAAAATTATTTGGAAAGAGAGCTTTGGAAAGAGTGAAGGGATTTTGGCTACCAGAACTTGGAGTTCCAGGGTTTGAGGATAAGCTTGAGAAGCTGGTAAAAGTTTTGAATGAGGAAGAAATAGAATGGCTTTTTTTGCCTTTACAGGCTGTTAAGAATTATGAAAAGCTTAGCTATGAGGAACGAATAAGAATAGCCTGCATGCCCCATTTGCTTAAAGTAAAAGATCATTCAATTCCAGTAATTTTTAGAACCCCTTCCTATTTCATAGACCAGCAAGCCGGTTGCCCAGTTGAGCAAGTATGCAAAAAAATTAGGGAAGCAATTCAAACCTTTTCAAAATTTAACAAGCCTGCTTTAATAGTTCCTGCTAGCGATGGAGAAAATGGAAATGTAATGATGAATGAATTCTTTCCTTTAACTTTCGAGCCTTTATTCAAGAATTATGTTGGAAAGGAATTTGGCTCTCTAACAATTTCTGAATTCTTGCA
>CAYYER010000059.1:0-4005 GCA_964471045.1 uncultured archaeon
GGATACATGCTCAATCGGAGATAAATGATTGTGCTTGAGCAATTCCCTGATTATCTTTTTGACTTTCTCCCTTTCTTCAGCTTTTGAATATTTTTCAAAAGAATGAGAAGGACCCTTGGCTTTAAAGGAGGTAGAAGCTGAGGCAGCCACAACCAATTCAGGGTTTGGGGTATAAGCAATTAGCTTAACCTTCATTCAATCGCCTTACTTTAATTGATTTGTTTTTAAATTTAAAGATTTGTATTCAAGAATTTAAGTTTTTTCTTCAATAAAATATGCGAACAGTTGATAAATGTAAATAATTGAAACAGCCTAAGGATAAAAATGTTCACTATACGATTACAAGCTCCTTATCTTCAAAATTATCTCATTCACTTTCTTCTCCAAATCCTCAAAACTTCCATCGTTCATTATCAAAAAATCAGCTTGCTCAATACATTTTCTCACTTGCTGTCCATACTCTGGCTCTCCCTTTCCTTGGTCCCTTTCATCCAGCTCTAAAAACTCTTCCCAAGTTTTTGGGTCATCTTTCCTCGCTCTCTTAATCATTCTTTCAAACCTTATTTTCTTAGGAGCATCTACGGCAATCAAAACAAAATTTTTCCCAAACTCCTTCCTCAAATATTCTACTTCAGCAGGATTCCTTATCCCATCTATTATTATCGCTTCCTTATCCCTTTGCATGTAATCTATCGCAAGTCTTGCTAGAATGTCAGCCCCATATTTTCTTCTTAACTCATTTCCCTGGTCTTGTAAAATTTTTCGATTAAAATCTTTCTGCTTCCTTTCTAACTCAGCCCTAATTATAGAAGAAAGAGAAACCGTATAACAATTTAGCTTTCTTGAAAGCAAGTCTTTAACAACACCTTTTCCAGAACAAAGAGTCCCGGTTATTCCAATAACTTTCATTTAATTAAATTTGTTATCCACTTTTTTAAATTTTAAACTCGAGCAAGCTTTTTTGCTGAGATTTGGCCAAAGGATAAGCAGGAATCTTTAATCTTTTAGTTATGGCTTTAGCCAATTCTTTGGTGTAACCATGAACGCAATAAACTTTCTTCGGTTTAACTTCTCTTACAAAACTCAAGATTTGATTGAAGTCTGAATGGTCGGATAGAGGCAAACCAAAAGTTCCAAAATCTCTAACCAAAGTCCAACCACTCAAAACGCAATTCCTTGCTTTTTTAGATTTGATCAAGGGCACCACGTTTATAGGCCTAACGCTTACTTCAGAGCTAGCTTCAAACTTAAGCTTAACTCCAAGCCTTTTATAAGCTTCTGAATATTTTTTCACGCTCGCTGAAACTTTTGGAATTATCCCATAGTTATTTAAAATTCCGATAATTTCCTGAGATTTTCCTATTGGGTAGCCGCCTAAATTTACTGAATACCCCTTTTTAAGCTGGGTTTCGACCCATTCTATAAGCTTTTCCCTTACTTGCTCAGTCTTAGGTAGCTTAAAGCCAGGCAAGCCAAAAGTCGATTCAACTATTAGGATATCGGCTTCCTCGACCTCGATTTTTTCGCAAGTAAAGCTTTCACTAGTTTTAAAATCTCCTGTATACAGGATTGAGCATTCTTTAGTTTCAATCAAAGTCTGAGTAGAGCCTAGCATATGACCTGAACTTAAAAGCTTGACAGAAAAACCGTCAAATTCTATCTCCTTATTTTTCTCCAAAACGTTTGCCTCGAATTTCGGATTCCTAACTTTTATTAGCTCGAGAGTTTCTCGAGTGCAATAAGGTTTTGTTATAACTTCATAGGGAGTATGGTCATGATGAGCGTGAGAAATAAAGGAAATGAAGTCGGAAACTTTTGGGTCGAGTAAAATGGTTTGACCGTCTATTTTTATTCCAATCCCATTGCCTGCAGAAATTTTAATGCTCACAATTATTATTTGAATTCAGAATTAATCACTTTTTCTTTTTAATCTCTTTCTTAAGCTTCAACAGCTTGACAGAAAAACTACAATTTTTACATTTTAGGTTGAATTTTTGGTTTATTCCCTTTCCTTCAACAAAAGGCTCTTTCCATGCTTCTTCCCACTTTCCTTCAAAGCCGCATTCTGGGCACTTGAATTCTATGGTTGCGTTTGTCTCTCCAACTAGCTTTAAAATCCTAACCTTTCCTTTGGGCTCGCCTTTCGAATTCTCCAAAGTTCTGGTTGTAATGTATTCTATTTGCATCCCATCACATAGGTCTTCTCTTTGGCCTTAAGGCTCTTGATCCGCATTTTCTACATTTAACCTTCCCTTCTCTAACTTTAGCTGGGTCAGCCCTCATTTTTGTTTTGCACACTCTGCAAACAAAAACTCTGTGGAACAATCTTTGCATCGCAGGTTGAAAAGTTTTCTTAGCCATAAAACCACCCTAAGAAAAAAAGAAAACAAAAAGATTTAAGCTTATAAATCGTAGCCTCTCAAGGTTTTTCTTCCGTTTGCTTTAGCTCTTGCAATTGCGCACTTAATTTGGTCAGCAACTAGCTTGTCCAAAGCCTTGAAGAAATCTGGGCTTATTCTATAGCCCTTTGCTTGTGCTCTTACTGCAGATTTAACAACCAAAGCTTTAGCAGCCATTTTCTCACCTACTAATTTTATTTTTTATTGGTTATTTAAATCTTTTTAACAAAAAATATTTAAAATATCGAACCTAGGTGAGTTTTATGGCTCTAAGACCTGGAAGGAAGATGAGAAGAATCGAAAGACCTTATACTCGAGTATCCAGAAAAAATCCTAGGAAAAGTTATGTGGTTGGAGTCCCAGGTTTAAGGATACACCAGTTTGAGATGGGGAATAGAGAGGGGAATTTCAACTTAGCTCTTTACCTAATTTCAAAGAAAGCTGTTCAAATAAGGCATAATGCTTTGGAAGCCGCAAGAATAGTTGCACACAAATTCTTACAAAAGAAGATTGGGGAGGCTAACTATTTTTTCAAAATCTTAGTTTATCCTCACCATGTTTTAAGAGAAAAGCCGATCGCAACGGGAGCAGGTGCAGACAGATTCTCTCAGGGAATGAGAAGAGCCTTTGGAAAGCCTGTTGGCACTGCAGCCCAAGTCGATGAGGGTCAGAAGATTGCTATGGTAAAGCTGAATAAAGAACATTTGAAATTCGGGAAGGAAGCCCTGAAAAAATTTGGTTCAAAGATTCCTACTCCTGTTAGGATTGAGGTAGAAGAACTATCTTAGGATTAGATAAAGAATTATTACTGCGATCAAAAATGCTAAAGGATTTAGAAGTTTGCCTGAGATTAAAAATCCTGTTTGCGAACTTGCCATACTAAATAAAGCCAAACCAATAAGGAAAGGTAGAAGCAAAAATTTTGATTTAGTTTCTGGTTGCAACTTGCTCTGCAATTCTCTTATTTCCTCTCCAACTTTTTGTTTTGAAAATCTGTAAATATCTATCTTCCTTCTTAATTCTTTCTTTCTTTTCTCTATTTCGTCTAGCTGATAAGGATGCAATCTATCCAGATTCTGTCTTTGATAGTCTATAATTTTATCCAGCACATTTTGTAAATAAATAATTCTTTCAGTTAAAGTTCGATACTCTGAAACTTTTCTCTTTAATAAATCATAAGCTTCCATAATCTAATTTTAGCTTTGGAAAAAAATATAGCAGTACTTACTAAATTCTAATATATGGAATACATAGCTTGGCTTAACGAGATTTCAAAAGATTCTTTAAGTTTAGCTGGTGGTAAAGGAGCAAATTTAGGGGAGATGGTTAAGCTTGGTTTACCAGTTCCTGAAGGTTTTGTTATTACTACAAAAGCTTTTGAAAAATTTTTGGAAGTTAATGGAATTAGAGAAAAGATTAGAGAGCTAACAGAAGGATGCGATGTTGAAAATACTTCTCGATTGCTCGAAACTTCTAAGCGAATTAAAGAGTTGATTTTAAGCGGAGAGTACCCTGAAGATGTTAAAAAAGAAATGTTGGAGGCGTATGAGAGGCTTTCTTTCGGGGAAGGAAAAGATTTAGGAACGATAGTTTCGGGAAAGGATTA
>CAYYER010000060.1:0-3697 GCA_964471045.1 uncultured archaeon
TACTTTAAACTTAAGTACCTAAACTAAGTATCTTACAATCTATCAACCTTTGAGAAAAACTAGCACTTTAAAATGCGGAGAAGAGGAAAAAATTTCTTACCAAGTTGAACTCTCTTTACCAAAAATTATTAAGCTTGAAATATATTCCAGGCCTAACATCGTAAAAATTTCTTGCAATTCAAATTCTGACTGTTCTTTATTCAAAAATGGAAAATGTATTAATGGCGAGTGCTGGAATTTGAATGAATTTTGGATAAAAGGGAAAAGTAAAATAGAAGAATTTGATTATACTTATGTTCTTACTCTTCTTCTTTCAGTTTTAGGCCTTATATTTTTCATCATGATATTAGAAGCAATAATTAAAAGATAGCTATCTCATTTTCCTAAAAGCTAATGCAACAATAAAAACAATTATAGAGGCCATTAAAAAATTGGTGAAAAATCCTAAGCTTGAAACAACGATGCCGGCAAGAAAACTACCTATGATAAAGCCGATTGAACGGAAGAAATTGTTGAGGCCTATTTCCTCTTTAGCAACTCTAAGAATATTAGAGTTTGAAAGGATTAGTATGTAGGCCCATGTAAACCCATCTATTAAGAAGAAAGTAAAGAATAAGAAGTAAATGAATGGATAGAAAAGAAGAAATGGTATGCCAACCACTAGAAACATTAGTCCACGCAAGGCATACATACACTTCAGAGTTTTTTCCAAATTTTTCGTTTTACTAGCCTTAGAGTAAAAGATTGCAGCGACAACAGAACTCAGTAAACTAAACATAAACACTAGGCTATCGCTCAAACCATTCTGCTTTTGGAAATTTATGATTTGGGAGCTAACTAATCCAAAAGAAATAAAAAGTAAAAGAAAAGAGAGATGGAAGTAAATATGGGTTTTGGGTAAACCTATTTTTACTATAGGATGAGTTAGAGAGAGCGGTCCTTTGACTACAGCCCCAAGCCCTCTAAAAAAATGATGAACGACAAGCTCCTCTTCTTTTAATATAAATTCTACCCCCCTTTCTACCATAGGCAACAATCCTAGCTCTTCTTCCTTAATCTTTTCCTTGAATTTTACGAGAAGCTTTCTTTCAAGAGATGGAACTATCAGAAGAATCGAGAGAAGTGAAAAAATTCCTAGGATAAGGAAAATTGTTCTTGAATCTAAAAAGCTTGTAAGCAAAGTTCCGAGCACAAGCCCAGCAACCCATGCCCACCCTCCTACCTCTTCAAACCTCCCAATCATTCTATTCATCCCTCTTTTAGTTTTAGAAATCATGAAAAGGCCAGCAAAGTAAGTTGAGGCGGTTACGAAGGAGAAGAAAAATGCTGAGATTAAAATCAGGAGGAAATCTTGTGAAAGATAAAGAATTAAAGAAGGGAAGATTAAACCTAGGTATCCTAGGAGATAGAAACCCAATTTATTCTTCGCTCTGTTTATTAGATAGCTCCATAGGAGCGAGCCAATTAGTCCACCTAGGGTTAGAGTAGCTACTGTAATAGAAACCTCTTCTGCCCTTCCTCCAACGTCGATAACATAAAGGATGATTAGAGTGCTCATTATCGCCATTACTAGCTTGTAAGGGATTATCGATATAAGCCATCTTGGCTTTAAAGAAAGAGGATTGTGCATAGAATCAAGCCTTCATTTCCTCTTTTTCTTCTGCTTTTTGATCAAATCTTTAACCAAATTTCCAATCTCCTTCTTGTAGGCAAAACCCACTCCTATCCCTACTATTAAAGAAAGAGTTATCACAAAACCTGCAAAGGCTATTTTAAGCAATTCAATTAAAATGCTTACATCAAACCCTATGTTTTGTAGAGTTATGACGAGCACTAGGTAAGCTATTAGGTATTTAGCTGCAGACCCTAATTCTTTCCTATAAGCATAATTGGATTTCATAATCTCTTGCTTTATTATTTCTCCCAAGAGAAGACCTAGGATAAAGATGATTATCGATGCAAATATTCTAGGCAAATACTCTATTAGCATGCTGAAGAATGAAGTTAGAATAGGAAGGTTGACGAAGAGAATTGCCTGAGCCAAGAAGAGAATGTACACATACCACTTTGCCATTAAAGAAATAAGCCTTGAAATTTCTATTTTGTAAATGACTCCTGTTAACTTTTTCCTCTTAAGCCAGCCTTCTAAGTTTAAAAATTTTCTAAAAAGAATGTAGACTAGCTTTTCTATTATTCTTCCCACAGCATACCCGACTAGTAAAATTATAAGCGCTGAAAAGTAGTTTGGCAGGTTTGCAAAAAATTTTTTCCATACTTCTGTCAAAGAAATGAGGATAGCTTGGTAGATTGAGGCAAAATACCTCTCCCAAGCCATCTTAATTTAATTTTTCTCTAAAAGATTTTTAAAATTTTATCAACCATTAAATTTTTGGTCTAATATCCATATATTCACATATTTTGACTTGAAGAGGTAAAAGAGTTTGGTCGTTCAAGCTAACCCTCATAAAAATTTCATCCCCTTTTTCATCATATTTTAGCTCCATAGAACTAATCTCATACACTTCCTTCCGCACCTCTATCCCAATTTTCTCTATTTTACCAAATTTTGGTAATAGATCCGAGGGAACATTCTTGGCTTGTAAATAGATTTTTATATTCTCGAAAAGTTTGTTCGGCTCATAATTTAATCCAGGAGGAATATTAACCTCTTTCAGAATCTTAACGCCTTCTTTGAAATCCTGGATGATTTGGTTTTTCGATCTTCTGTTCCTTATCCTAACAAGTTTGTACATCCTTCTAATTCTTCTTTCTGTCGACTTTCCTAAAACTTTCTCAAACTTTTTAAGCTCATCTTTTTGAACGGAAAGTAGAAAAGCATCTGGAGTAAATCTCTCGGAATATTCCTCTAAATCGAATACTTTAGCAATTTTTTTCATTTCTTCTGGGAATAGTTCTATTTCATACAAATGAAGATTAAGCCTATTTGCAATTTTCTTTGCGAATGGTAAAAATATGTTTGAAGTTCTAACTTGAAGTTTGGGAGCATCCTCTAAAGTTGTATACTCAAGAATTATTTCACTTAGCAGAGGGTCTTTTTCAAAAACACGTCTCTCTTCATATTCTCTCCTTTCTCTTATTTTTCCTTTTTTATGCTCATTCTCTAGTAAATAAAGAAGGATGTGAGAGGTTGTGAAAAAAGGAAGTTTTCGGCCTTTTATTGATTCTAACTTTCCAATTGCTTCTTTTCCAAGTCCTAATTCCTCAACAAAGGCCTTTATTTCACCATTTTTAAGGTGTCTATAAGCCTTAACAGTTTTTTCTACGAGTGCTTTTTTTAATTTTTCTTCTATCTCAAATCCCTCTAGGATCTCGTCGGGTCTAAATTCAAGCCATGCGGTTCTTTTACACCAAAGAGAATATGCATATTCTAAAGGAATTTTAGGCTCTTTTTCAAATTCTTCTGGGGTAAAAATAGCTATTAAGCTTGTAGAAGTTGCAACTTTACTTCCTTCTTTATAAATTTCCTTTAGCATCCCTTGATTTTTCTGAAATTTATGAGTTTTGAAATCTAACCAGATATCAATATAAGGCTCGTCAAATCCATAAAAATTTGAAAGAAAAATACCTTTCGAAGAATAGTCTGATTTTTTGACAGTCTTAGGGAGATAAAATCTATCTGTCAAGTTTATACCTGGTTCGTCGCTACTTACTTTTGGAAATTCTTCCTTTAGTTGAT
>CAYYER010000061.1:0-3659 GCA_964471045.1 uncultured archaeon
ATTTTTTGTCAATAATTCGAAGAAGTTTTGGATTATTTTTAATCTCTCTTTCTTAAAATCTCTTTCAAAATTTCTTTTTCTGTTTTTGCTATAATTTCCCTGATCCTTTGAATTGCATCTATGTTTACTGAAATGCTTGTAATTCCTTGCCTAACTAGAAATTCAACCATTTCTGGAATGTTGCTCGGAGCTTCACCACAAATAGAACTTTCAACCCCATATTTTTTACAAGTTTTAATCGTACGTTCTATTAATTTTAAAACTGCGGGATGCATTTCTGAATAAAGCTTTGAAATTTTTGCATTATTCCTATCAACGCCTAGAGTTAACATCGTCAAATCGTTCGAGCCTATAGAAGCAAATGCAATCCCTTCCTTACAAAAATCTTCTATGGTTAAAGCAGCGGAAGGTACCTCGACCATTATACCAATCTTACAAGTTTCGGGTAATCCAACTTCTTTTGCTATAGTTTTAGCTTTCTTAAATTCCTCTACAGAAATTATGAAAGGTAGCATAACATGAACGTTATCTAAACCTTCAGCATGTAATCTCTTTATAGCTTCAAACTCAGTCTTAAGCAATTCTGGTTCATCCAAGCTTCTCCTTATCCCATGCCATCCAAGCATAGGATTGGCTTCTTTTGGTTCATCTTCTCCTCCTTCTAAATGCCTTAACTCATCGCTTCTAGCATCTAAAGTTCTAACCCAAACGGGCTTTGGATGAAAAGCTTTTGCAATTGGTTTGATTCCATCGAGTAAAATTCTAATGTATTCTTCTCTTTTTCCCTCCCTAACAAGCTTCGCAGGATGCTTTCCATATTTTAAAATCATATGTTCAATTCTTAGCAAGCCCACTCCATCGACGAGCTTTGCTATTTCCTTCGCTCCTTCAGGGAATGCCAGATTGACCTTTAGCTGAGTAACAGTCTCAGGGATTTTCTCAGCCTTTATTTCAGCTTTTTCCTCTGGCCTTTCGATTTCAACTTCTCCTTCATAGATTAAGCCATGGTAAGCATCTACTGTAATAAGCTGACCATCTTTCAAAACTTTAGTTGCTTTTTGAGTTCCTACTATACATGGAATGCGAAGCTCACGACTCACTATTGCGGCATGTGATGTAACTCCCCCAGCATCAGTAATTATTGCTGCGCACTTGCTCATCGTGGGGACGAGATCTGGAGACGTCATATAAGTTACCAAAATATCTCCTTTTTCAACTTTTGTTATATCTTCCAAACCATGAACTACTTTTACTTTTCCGCAAGCTATCCCAGGAGAAACTCCCAAACCTTTTAGAATGGGTTCGGCCTTAACTTTTATTTTCTCAGCTTTTCCAAGAGTGGTTACAGCTCGAGTTTGAACTATATAAATTTTATTCTTTTCTATCGCAAACTCTATATCTTGAGGTCTTCCATAATGTTTTTCCAAAATTTTTCCGTACTCAACTAATTTTTTAATCTCATCCTCGCTCAAAACTTGCGCTTCTCTTTTGGCTTCAGGAACCTCTAGCTCGATGGTCTGCTCGCTTGCATAATCCCTTACTTTCATGATCCCCTTTCTTCCAATCCGTTTTTCCAAAATTTCTCCATCTCTTGAAACTCTATAAGTGTCTGGCTGTACTTGACCAGAAACTAAAGTTTCACCCAAGCCCCAGGTGGCTTCTATTACCATTTCATTTGCTCCGGTTGAAGGGTTGATTGTAAACATTACTCCGCTTTTCTCAGAGTTAACCATTCTTTGAACCACGACAGCAATACTAGCCTCTTTAACTCCTTGCTTTGCTCTATAAAAAATTGCTCTTGGCTCATACAGGCTTGCAAAACATTTTTTAACAGCATTTAAAAGTTCATCCTTACCCTTGACATTCAGAAAGGTTGCTTGCTGCCCCGCAAAACTCGCTGTGTTATGAGTTATTATTCCTCCTATACCCGCTGCAAAATTTTGGGTTTCTTGGACGACAAAATCATACACCCAACCAGAGTACTTTTCATACTCAATTTTTTTAATCCTATCCCAAATTACATGAGAATCCAAAAGTTTGTTCAAGCTTTCAGACCCATACTTTTTAGCCAGTTTCTTGAGATGAGAAATCCCCAAGGTTAGCGATGAGATTCTTCCTTTATTCCAGGGTATAGAACCCTTAACAAACCTTCCCAGCTTGTTGTAATTCACGTACTTTTTAACTTTAATCTTTTTAATTCTCTTACTCTCGGTAAAGTACTTACCACATTTTTTACAAAAATATTTTTGCTTACCGTTCTCTTGCTTTCCATATTTTCTTAAATACCCATTGCAATTAGGACAAACTGCAACTTCTATCTCTTTCAGGGGTAATCTTTTTTCTAGGTCTTTCCTTATCAATTCGGCAATCTTTGGGCTTGGAGGTAGATTATCAAGAAAATCATAATGCTTTTTCGATTGCCTATACTCTTCTATAAGCTTCTTCAGTTTTTCTCTATTCCTTTTTTCAGTGAAACCTATGAGTTTAGAGAATTTTTCCAAATCTCCTTTGAAGATCGAAATTGTATTATTTTTGGTAATGTAAAACCTTATTCCAACTATTTCAAGCAATTTAGCTATACCTGCCAACAATCTTTTTGAGACTGTAGTGAGTGCTGCTGTTTGAGAAACAAAGCCATCACCATCGAAGCATCCTTTTAAAAAGCAGCAAATTATACCTTTGCTTTGGGCAAAAATAAAATCTGGTACTTTTTTCACTCGTGCGTGCCTTCCTTTTCCTTTAATCTCTAATGGTTTTCCAAACAATTTTTCTAGAAGAGCTACTAGAACTTTGTTAAACACCCTCACATTTTTCTCATCCTTCTTACATTTTAAACCCAAGGAGGTTAGATACTTCTTAACTTTTCTTGCAAGTGACCTAGACTCGCAAGAAATATCCACACAATTGTTCCCATAGATAGAACCTTCTGCGGCAAAAATACCTAAAAAGTAAGCGAAATCCTTTGTAATTTTGAGTTTAGAAGGAAATGGATTTGCAATCTTCCAGTTTCCTACATCCTTAATCCTTATTTTTCCTTTCTCCATTGCTAAAGGTAAGTCAGCTAAAAGCTTCGCCACATCTAAAATTCTTTTCCTCCTTATTTTTGGAAGGGGGAGATATTTAATTACAGGAATTCTTGTATGCCTACCTATTTCATGAATCGAGGAAACCTTTGGCTCGAGGGTCTTTGGATCAAGAACCAAAAGAGAATGATTGAAGGTAAGTAGAAGGGATCTTCCAGTTCTTGTGAAAATTCTAGGAAGTTTTATATTTTTCACTTTGTGCCTAAATATCTCGTTAACCTCTTTCCAAACTATTTGATGCCCCTTTAAAGAAGGTATTTCTATAGAGAGTTTCTTGCCAGCTTTTTTTAATTTTTTAATTTTTTCCCACAAATTCCTCATTTCTGTACAAACTATTTCATCGTTAATCTTAACGAGCACTAATTCTTCCTCCCCTATGCTTGGCAAATCTTCAGCAGTGGCAGAGCTTCTTACTGCCACGCTTGCATAATCCTTTCCCGAAACTATCGTTCCTAAATCTTTTCCTTCCCCGAAAGAAAGCTTCTCATAAGCCTCTAATATTTCTTTTTTAACATCTTCAGGGTACTCTCTGCTTAAAATCAACTCTTTAATTTTCTTAGAAGTTTCGAGCAATTG
>CAYYER010000062.1:0-3619 GCA_964471045.1 uncultured archaeon
GAATTGCTTTTCAAATTCTTTCAAATATTCTACAGACCTCTTCACGTCTACAAAAAGCTTTTCAACCTCTTGTACATGCTCCTTCTTAATCTTCTTGCTTTTTCTCTCTTTAGCCAACTCAAAGGCAGGGGCAATTAGCTGAATCGCATACCTTAGACTAGCTTTTTCTCCTATCTGGGTTAAATAATCCAAAGCTTCCTTCTCCAATTCAACTTTTTCTGCCCCAGCTCTTATTTCAAGTATTTTCCTGATCTCTTTTGTCGTATAAGGACGAGTATTGATTATCAATAGCCTGTCTAGCAAGTCTAAGGGTAGGGAATGAGGAGAAACTTGGTCAGTCCCTCTTATCTTAGCAATTCCTCTATTGGTTGCGAAAATTATTATGGGTGCTAATTCTTGCTCCATGGCTCTGTTCAAAAAGGCAAAGGTTTCTATGTCTAGCATGCTACACTCGTCTATAAACAAAACTCCAGGAATAATTTCAGCTCTTTTTTCCTGAACCATCGCTCTAACCATTTCATCGACTTCTTTCCTGGTTTCAGCTTCTATCTCCTTTCTTTCCCTTCCTCCAAACAGCAAGCTAAACATATCTATACCGCTTCTCGAATGAGCCATATCTAGCTGATGTAAAGTTAAAACATAAACAAACTCTTTCTCCTTCAAAACCTTTCCTGAAGGAACAGGTAAGGGTTTTTCCCTTGTAATCTCAACTTTCTTCTCTTTAGCAGCTTCCTCGCTCTTCCCAAGCTTAACTATCCTACCTCCATCTACATCTATCTGAATTATATCTCCTGTTTCCACACCTTGCTGAACTAGTTGAACGGCAAAACTTTGATCCATGGTTAACTTTTTACTTTCATCCTTGGTAGCTAGCTTTATCGTAGCTCCAACGGGAATTTGCATGTAAGGATTATAAGGATGTGCTTCCTTTTCTATGCTTATTTCTTTAACCTCACCCTCATAAATTTTTCTTAGTTCATGGATTCTTACTCCTATAGCTTTTCTTAAGGCTTGAGTTAAAAATTCTGTTTTTTTAATTTCTGCAGAGAAGATCTCGCTTGCTGCGATCGGAACAAAAGGAACATCCTTCCCAAGCTCTTTCGCTATTCCTATGGCTAAAGCAGTTTTACCCGTTCCAGGAGGTCCGGCTATTAGAACAGCTCTTCCCGCAAATTTCCCTTCTTTAACCAGCCTTACGATTAAGCCAGCTGCTTTCCTAGCTTCTAGCTGACCAACCATTCCATCTGCAATTTCTTTTGGTTCCAAGCCATCTAAACCTAGGCCTTGGATGTGAGAATGGGCAGCTATTCTTTCCCATTCGCGAAGAGATTCGGGAACTTCCCTAACGGGCACATTCCCTCACCTCTCAATTTCTATTGTTAGTACACCATCCTTAAATTCTTTTTTCCTTATGACAGCATTGCTCGGAATAGGGATTAACTTAAAATAAGCCTTATCTCCAGCGAAAGCCTTTACTTCTATGCTCTGTTCGAGCTTTTTCACATCTATATCCTTAGCTTTCACATCCGGTAATTTAATTGAAATTATTTGTTTATTCCCAAGCATCTTGATCTCAGCTTCTGGCTCTTCCGTAACTTTAGGTACTTTCACAGGTTTTTCTTCCTTAACTTCTTCGACTTCCCTTATAGGAACTTTAACTCCGAGCTTCTTTTTAATCTCAGGCTCAAGCTTTTTATAATCCCCAAAAGTTTTTACTTCAATTTTTGGCTCTTTACCGCTTACTGAATGGATGGTTATGCTTACTCCTCCTCCAAAAGGCTTGAATTTAATCTTCGGAAATTCGAAGAATCTTGAAAATTCCTTATCTATTCTCTCAAATTCCCTGTCTATCTCTTCAAAAATATCCAAAGGCCTAAACCCAATTCTTTCAACCTTCCTTTCCAATTCTTCGCCGCAATAAGGGCAATAATTCCAGCTTGCATCCACTTCCCTTCCGCACGCAGGGCATCTCAACTTTTTTCTCCTAAACATTTTCCCTCCCTTTTAAAAATTCTTTGAGCATATTTATATTATCTTCCAAGCAAGTTTTCCTCCTCTTATCTATGGCTATACCCAACTTTTTGGCTTTAAGCTTGTTCAGACCAGCTGCTTTAAGCTCAGCCAAGCTAAACCCTTTCCCTTTTCTTTTTCTTCCTCTATGAACCACTATTGGCCTTAGCATAGAAAATTTTTTAAATTCCTAAGTAATAAAAATTTTTAGTTCTTTCTGCCTCGCCGAACCGCTTTATTCGATAAAGGATGAGAATAAAGAGCGCTGGCGAGGCTACAGAAATGATGAGCAGGCATCACGCTGAACCGATGATGACTTACAGGATTTCTGATGAATGAAGAATATGCTCCGGTCTGAGGTTTAAACCAGCTTCTTGAGAAGTTCAAGCTTCCATTTTCTTAGGGAAATACAGTCAAAAATAAAAAAAGAAAAAAACTTTATTCAACTTTTATTTCCTTACCCTTCTTCTCTTTCTTCGGAAGCCTGATAGTTAAAACTCCCTTGTCCATTTCTGCCTTAGCATTCTCATAATCCACTGGTACAGGCAAAGTTAGGAATCTTCTTACTGCTCCCAATCTCCTTTCTGCCCTGAAGAATTTCTCCCCTTTCTCAACCTTCTTCTCCCTATGCTGAGCCTCGATTTCCAAAGTATTTTCTGTAGCTCTTATCGAAATCTCATCCTTGTTAAAACCTGGCAAGTCAGCTCTTACTATCAGCTCATCCTCTGTCTCGCTTATATCTACTGGAAAGCTTTCGAACCTTGCTGTCACTGGCTCTATCAGCTCTTCGCTTATAGGTTCCCACATCCTTCTCATTAGTCTATGAATCCTTCTGTGCAATCTTTCTATTTCTTCAAGGGGGTCTTCCCATACTACCATTCTATCACCTTTTTAGGGTTTAAATAATCTTGCCTTATAAATTTTTCGCCTAATCGATGAGAACAAAAGGAAAAATTACTAACTTATCTTGATTACAGGAGGCATCTTCCTCTTATGCTCATTCCTTTCAACCCTTTCTAAAATGTAATCTATTAGCTTTTCGCTGGCGCCAGTTTTTCTCCCAATTTCCTCCTTTGAAAGACCTCTTTCAAGCCAGAAGAGAATTCGATCAGCAGTCTCAAAATCTATTCCAAGCTCCTCCTCAGCAAGCTGATTCGGCAATAATCTTGGCGAAGATTTTTTGAGAATTATTCTCTTGGGTATTCCCAAATACTCAGCCAATTTCCTTACCTGAGTCTTGTAAAGGTCTGCTATGGGTAAAATATCTGCTGCTCCATCCCCATACTTAGTAAAATATCCGAGCAAAAATTCTGTCTTATTGCTAGTCCCCACTACCATCCCATTCGAACAATTGGCTACTGCATAAGCAAGAACCGGTCTAACCCTAGCTTTTACGTTTCCAAAAGCATTTTTGTTCTTCCTTGCTGGCGGATATTTTTTGATCACTCCTTCAACTATGTCAGAAATTTCCATTTCCATCGATTTTATTCCTAAACTTTTAACTATGTATCTTGCATCCTTTAGGTCCTCTTCTGGAGTTACGTGCTTGTCGGGCAAAGCAAACCTATAACTCTTTTCTTTCCCACAGCTTCGGATGCAAGGTAAGCTG
>CAYYER010000063.1:0-3617 GCA_964471045.1 uncultured archaeon
TAATTATTAAAACTTGAAAATTCTCTATTAGAATATGAAAGTTGTTCTGGACACTTCGGAGATAATTTACTTGAGCGATTTTAGAAAATTCGAGGAAATCTTTACCGTAGAAGAAGTTTTAAAAGAGGTAAAAGATAGGATTAGTAGCTTAAAACTTTCCAGCTTGAACTTGAAGGTTGAAGAGCCTAAAAAGGAAAGCTTGGAAATTGTTAGAAATGCTGCTAGAGAAACAGGAGATCTGGGAAAGCTTTCTGAAACGGATTTGAAAGTTATTGCCCTAGCAAAAGAAAAAAATTGCACGATAATTTCAGACGATAGGAGCGTGCAAAACGTTGCCGAGAAGCTTGGAATTAAATACATTTCAATTTTTAGCAAGAAAATATCTAAGCTAATAGCTTGGGGAAAATACTGCAAGAATTGCAAAAAATTTTTTGAAGGAAAGGTTTGCCCTGTATGCGGAAGCAAGCTAGTAAGAAGACCCAAAGAATTTGTAAATCTTAATCAATAGGTCTTGCAAACGCAAGGAACCGAGTAACCAAGGATGTTTAGAGTTATATTAGTTGGATAAAGCACTCTAGCAGGCCATTCTTCGCCCTTGATTTGAACAGTTACTAGAACTTCTTTTTTACCATACTCCGGAACTTCGCATTCGCACTTAAAAACTCCTGTCGGAGCCGATTGCCTCCAGAATAGAAGGAAGATTAGGGTTATTACAAAAAGGATTAGCATGAAGAGAAAGAGCAAAGCAGCCTGAGCTTTCATAATTAAATTTAGGTTTGGGATTAAATCAAGCTTTCTCTTTCAATTTTTTAAGTCTTCTATCCAGAATTACTTCATATACAGATTTTCTTTTTGGATATTTGGAGGGTGGCCATCCTCCAAATTTTTTCTCGTAATCATCTTTAATAGCAGTTTGAACTAATTCTCTTAAACTAGCATAACGAGTACCAACTAATTTTCTAGCTTCTTCATAGATTTCATCTTCAAGCTCAAAACTAACTTTTTGCATAGAACTTAAATGAAGTCGAAGATTTATAAGCTTAACCTAAGATTTTTCATCATATTTTTCTGGAGGAGAGGTCGTGAGCAGTACAAATCCCCTTACTCCATCCATTTTCTTAATCCTTTCCCTGATTTCTTTAGGCTTATACCTAGAAGCTCTAACTTCAGCGACGATATCATAAATTCCCCAAGTTTTAAAGATGGTCAATTCTCCGATCTTTTGCAATTCTTTGCATATTTTCCTGATCGAATCTTCGAGAGGATAGTAGGCTTCTACTAGGATAAAAAGTTGCGGTTCCTCTTTCATGAAATTAGAATATGAAACATAAGATACTTAAAATTTTTTCCTTGCTTGCTCATTCTTATTTTGGAATAATACCCAGCTTGAGAAGTTATGCAAAAACAAAATCTTTAAATATTTTTCGGTACATACTTTTATTAACCTTTCGGTTTAAATACCTACCAAAAAGTGATAAAATATGCCAAGAAAAAAGAAGAAAAAAGTTGTTGCGAGAAGAAGGGCTTTGCGTTGCCCTGAATGCGGAAGTTATGACATCATAGAAGATCCTTCAAGGGGAGAATTGTTTTGCAAGTCATGCGGAGCAATAGTTAAAGAGGATATAATCGATACGGGACAAGAATGGAGAGCTTTCGACAGCGAGCAAATGACGAGAAGAGCAAGAGGAGGTGCTCCTCTAACCTTTACTAAGCATGATAAGGGTTTGACTACAGAGATTGGAAAGGGAGTTGGAGAGCTTTATAAAGTACCTGCAAGGAAAAGAGCCCAGTACTATAGGCTAACCAAATGGCATAAGAGGCTAATTAAGTCAAAAGATAGAAACCTAAGCTTTGCTCTGTCCGAATTGCAAAGGATCGTTTCTTTCTTGAATCTATCTCGCTCAATCCACGAGAGAATAGCAAGGTATTACGAGGAAGCTGTCAATAAAGGGTTGGTAAGGGGAAGGAGCATTGAGAGCGTGATCGCAGCTCTAACCTATGCTGTTTCGAGAGAGTTTGGCTCTCCTCGAACCTTGGATGAAATTTCAGAGGCAAGCGGAGTCGAAAAGAAAGAAATAGGAAGAACCTATCGTTACGTTGCAAGAGAGCTTGGAATAAGGATTTTGCCGGCAGACCCAGTAACCTTTGTTCCTCGTTTCTGTTCAATGCTTGGATTGAGCGACAAGGTTCAGGCAAAGGCTGTTGAAATTTTGAAAAAGGCTAAGAAGTTTGATGTAACTAGCGGAAAAGGACCTACAGGAGTTGCTGCAGCCGCAATTTACATAGCTTGCGTTCTGGTTGGAGAAAAGAGGACACAGCGTGAGGTTGCAGACATATGCGGAATAACAGAAGTCACTATAAGAAACAGATATAAGGAATTGGTCGAAAAGCTTGGGATAGAAGAAGAAGTAGAAAGAAAGGCAAAAGAGGAATAGAGCTAACCATTTTTTCTAGGAAGCCCAATCCTTAACTTTTCTAATACATCCTTCTCTTCAAGCATTTCTTTACCTCTTTCTGTTATAAACCAAAAAACTTTTCTACCAACCCTTTTCCTTCCAACTAGCTCAAGATCTTCTAAAACCCAAAGATGGTCTACTATCGACCTCCAAGCTCTTCCCAATTCTTTGGCTAGCTCACTAACATTCTTAGAAGACTTGCTTAAACTTTTGAGGATGAGTAACTTTGCTTCGCCCTTCCTAAATTCTTCTTTTTTAAATCCTTCTAGTCCTCTTTCAAAATCCTTGAGCTTCTTTGGGTGAAGAGCAATTAAATTCCACTCTTTTACTTTCTTAAAGTTGGTTAAGCCATGAATCAAAACAGCTTCTTGATGTTCTATGGTTTTATCCTTGCTCGGTTTAATTCCTAGATTTAGAAAAAGATTTCTTACAAAATTTCTTTTTATCTCGCCTTCGACAGCTACTGATATTTCGCCTAATCTACCCGAATCGCTTCTTACGTGAACATTTGCTTCTGAGGCTATTATACCCTGAAGCATACTCTTTGAAAATCTTTTTTCTTCTAAAGCAAGCTTTTGAAGCTTTTCTAGCAAAATTTTCATAGAAAAACTCAATAACCTTGAATTAATTCGTGTATCGATATGAACAAGATTTCTCCTTTCGTTTACTATAGTCTTCCAAAAATTCCCTAATGGTATTTTTAGCTCTCTAGAAACTTGCTCTTCTAACTCTTTAATACTACCGTTAAAATCGAGTGGAACTGAAATAGCGCAGAAAAATTGATGCGGATCTATGAACAGGCATTTTTTGCAAAGAGAGAGAAAAAGTTTGTGTAATTCTATTTCTGTATTTGCGAACCCAAAAGCTTTCCAGTTTCCTCCTCTTATCCTATTGCCATCTCCAAACCAAAGTCCAAATAAAGTAAACAAATCTTCATTTATCTCAACAAACCTCTTTATCCTTATCGGCTTGGGATTCCCGCCTGGCGCCGAATGCTTGTCAACAAAAATTTCTATTTTTTCCTCATCTATTTGCTTCCACAAGATTAGCTTTCCGCTCGGCAATCTTTCTGGCAAAATCTTTGTTAGGTCGATGAATCTTTTTCCATTTCTTTCAACCATAAAATCTTTCGTTTCAGCCTCAATACCAAACTCCATACAC
>CAYYER010000064.1:0-3581 GCA_964471045.1 uncultured archaeon
GACCAAACGAGATTACAAAATAATCCTGAAGAAGTTCTACAGATGGTTAAAGGGAAGCGAGGAATATCCAGAAGAAGTTAGATGGATCAGGCCTAGAATAAAAAGCAAAACGGTTCTGCCAGAAGAGATCTTAACAACCGAAGAAGTTAAGCTTATGGCTGAGAAGGCCGAAAATCTAAGAGATAAGACTTTCATTTTGGTCTTATACGAATCTGGTTGTAGAATAGGCGAAATACTATCGCTTAAGCTTAAACATGTGCAGAATGACGAAAACGGGATGTTTTTGATAGTTAAGGGAAAAACTGGATCCAGAAGGGTAAGAATTCTGACTTCAGCTTCAATCCTAGCTTGTTGGATAGAAAATCACCCGTTGAAAGAAAATCCAGAAGCGCCGCTCTGGGTAACTCTAGGGACCAATCATAGATATACTCCACTAAAACACGCAACCGTTAGAACGATTTTGAAGAAAGCAGCGTTGAAAGCTGGAATAAGAAAGAGGATTTATCCTCATCTTTTCAGACATTCCAGAGCTACTCACCTAGCTAAGTACTTGACCGAGGCTCAACTAAAGCAATTTATGGGATGGGTTCAAGGCTCGAGAATGGCATCAACCTACGTTCATCTCTCCGGGAGAGATTTGGACGAAGCCCTGCTCAGGATAAATGGAGTAAAATACAACGGAAGTGATAAGCGGTCTAACTTCAGCGTCATTTCTTGCCCCAAGTGCGGCCAAGCTAATTCGCCTATATCTAAGTTCTGTTTGAAATGCGGTTCTTCTCTCGGAACCGAAACCAAAAATGGAGAAATAGAGGCCAAAATCTTAGAACTTTTCTCTTTAGCTGTTCGCAACCCAGATTTAGTAGATAGGCTTGTAAACATTATCAGAGAAGCTGGAAAAATAAAGTTTTAGAAACTAGACTTCCTCAACCCTCAAAAGCTTAAATCTGAAGTTCTTTTGCCTTAGTTCTTGGATAAGTATTTTAAAAGAAGGATAGGAATCTAAGGTAAAAATGGCGTAAACCTTTGACTCATAAAGCCACACTTTGTAGCCTGGTGAGGCCATTTTAACGATAAGTTCCACTACGCTTTCCAAAAGCGCTTTTTCAAATTGGATTTTGCACAGAATTCTGCCTTGAAACAAGCCTATCTCCCTCAACTACCTCATAAAATCTTCCCTTCTTGTCCCCATAAGCTACAACAAGTCCTTTAGAGCATAAGTCCCTCATGTAATTCCTAAAAGTTCTAATATGCTTGGGCCATCTTGCTTTTTGGGCGTAGAAGGAGTATAACCTTCCACTCGGAAGCCTTTTCCATTCCTTTAAAATTTCAAGCAAAATCTTCTCATCAAACTTTAGCTTAGCTGGGCAATCTGTATTAAGTTCGGGAATATCTTGTTCTTCGATGGATCTCCTCTCCCTTATCTCAGCGTTTGAGGCAGCCATTCTAAGTAAGTTGAGAGCCATCGAAGCATTTCCCTTCGCCATTTCAGCCACTTTCTTGAGAATAGAATCGTTATAGGTCCACTTAGCCAGCGCTTTTTCGGCTCTGTCTTTTAGTATCCCGACGATTTCCTCGTTTTTGTATTTAGAAATTCTCATTATGCTTGGAATGTTAGCTCTAATATTATCACTCAGTAGATGAAAGTTCTCTTCGCTGTTTGATACGAGCACAAGACAGACTCCGAGACTCATCAACTTGGCGATTAAGCTTTTGTCTTTCAGTTCTTCGAAGTTATCGAGACAGACTACGAACTTCTTGTTCCGCAACTCTTTGATAAGTCGTTTTATCAACTCATAGTTGCTCCTGTAGAGTACGAACTCGCTTCTTGGAACTATTTCTTTTAACACACTGTAAGAAGTTTGGTAGATCGAACAGTCGATGTAGCGAGCATAAGCACTATGTGACGAATTGAAAAAGTTAACAGCAAACTTGACTAGAGTCGATTTTCCGCTTCCAGGAGGACCACAGATAAAGGTTGGAATGAAGTTTTGCAGGTTTGAAAGCAATTTTTGTTTTTCCTTTTCCCTATATAGAAGTCTTTCCGGATTATACCTTAACGTCAATGGCTCCGGGTTGACTATAATTCTCTGTTTCATGACTAGAATTTCTAGGCTTTATTGAAAATAGGTTATGAATGTGTGTAAATTCCTTTAGTTCCGTTATTCTCGGAACTTTTCGGAATAATTTTCGTTAGTTAGATTAATTCTCTTTCCTTAAGGGAATGTTTTTCATGAGAGGTTATTGTCCAAAGTGCAAGGAGTATAGAAGCGACGATGGAACAGATGCTTGGGGCATAGTATGGAGAGATGGATTGGCAATTTGTAAGAGGTGCGGATCCGTAGTAAACATGTGGATGAATGAAGAGAAAGGCGAACGCAAGTAATTGAAGCTCTTTTAGATTCTCACACTCGAAAGCTCCCGGTTTTCGAGGATGAAGGGATCAAGATGATTTTTCCATTTGTAGGGATGCAGTCAAGTGAGGATTATTATAAGTGGTATAAATGGGCGTATAGGCAAAGGTATGGGCAGGAAGAGGGAAAAAGAAGTCTAAATGCGCAAACGTTTAAGCAGACGAGATCATTTCCGGGTTTTTCCGAATTTAAGGATCCATTTAAAACATATTGGAGTGAAGAACATAAAGTCGGGATTCTGGAGAGAAAAGGAAAGTTTATTGGAGTAGCATGCTTGGCAGCTAAAGAAGTCGTCGATAAGGAAAGTTTCGTGAAGAAGTTTGGGCTAAGTTTTAAAGGCGATGTTCACTGGAAGGCTGCTCCAGTATTACTTGATCACTTAGCAAGGAGCCCTGTTTTTAAGGCCGTTTTTGTCAGCCTAGGGAAAGTTCCCTTCAAATTGCAACCCGATATTCCAGAAGATTTAACGGGAAAGCTAAGATGGGCAGAGAGAAACTTTGAATTCCATAAAAGAAAAGCTGAAACTCTGAAGCTAGAAATAGAAACTCAGGAGAAAAGTCTAACGCCAGGAGGACCTTTTCCTAGGTATTTACCAAAACAGATGAAAGAAGAGCAAGATCACGCTAGAAAATTTCTCGATTCCGTCAAAAGCATTGAATCCTTAATTCAAGAGCATCTTAGGCAGTATTTTTTGATAAAGGAAAATTTGATAGCTGTGGCTCTCTTCTTTTACATCTACACGAGTCCACATGACAGCTTTACGGAAGCCCTAAACGAGATTCTATCTAGGAGGAGATCAGCAAAGATAGAGGCGAATTTAACCTATTTTGTGAAATGTGTCGATGTTGCGGATCCCTTAATAGTTTTTCATCCGGAATTTTTTCCATTATGGGATGAGGCGATAAAATATTATGGAATAGCTTTAACTAGGGATACGGCAGGTTTTGATTGCGATAAGGATGTAGCATCTGTGTTTAGGAAGTTTTTCACTTCAGCTTTGGAATTGCCTAAGGAAGAGAGAATCGAAGAGAAAATTCATATTCCAAGCGAGGAAGTAAGCATTCCACTTCCCCGAACAGCTTTCATAGGTTATGTGGTGAAGTCCGTGATAGAAAGGAAAGTGACGAGGAGGAAAGTGTATTTCCCCTTAGATATTCTGACTTCTCATGC
>CAYYER010000065.1:0-3553 GCA_964471045.1 uncultured archaeon
AAAAAATTAACTAATGCTAGAATAATTTGGTGTTAGGATGCTTAAAGGATTGCTTGAAAGGCTGGGAATTTACAAGCTGTACGAAAAGTGGTTAAAGTATCAGGTTAAGAATGGAGAAATGCCAAAGCATATAGCGATTATTTTGGACGGAAACAGAAGATGGGCAAGGAAAGAAAATTTAAGCTTAGACCTAGCTTATTCAATGGGAGGAAAGAATGTTGAGAAAGTTTTGGATTGGTGTTTAGAGCTCAAAATCCCTTCTCTTACTCTCTTTGGCCTGTCTACAGAAAATTTGGGAAGAAGGCCGGAAGAGCTTAAGCCAGTTTTAAAAACAATTAAAGAAGAACTTGAAAAAGCTTTGAGCGATGAGAGAATATACAAGAATAGGGTTAAGGTTAGTATTTTGGGGAATAAGAAGCTTTTGCCTTCAGACATAAGAGAGGTTGCCGAAGAGCTTGAAGAAAGGACTAAAGCTCATGATAGGTTTCACCTTAATTTAGCAATAGCTTATGGAGGGAGGAATGAAATTGTAAATGCGGTCAAAAGAATAGGTAAAGAGGTTGAAGAAGGCCGCTTAAAGCCAGAAGAAATAAACGAGGAAATCTTTGAAAAATATTTGTATACGGCCCATTTACCCCATCCTGAGCCAGACATAATAATTAGAACTTCGGGCGAAGAAAGGATAAGCAACTTCTTGCTTTGGCAGAGTGCTTATAGCGAGTTGGTTTTCCTAGACGTTTACTGGCCAGAATTCAGGAAGATAGATTTGCTAAGAGCGATAAGAACCTATCAAAGAAGGAAGAGAAGGTTTGGAACTTAAATTTAAATTTTTAACTTTTACTCATAAAATTATGCCCTTCAAATCCTTAAGACAAAAGCGAAAGGAAAGGGAAGAGAAAACGAAAATGAAAGAGCTGATGAAGGAATTGAGGAAAAGCAAGCTGGAAGAAATTTGTGGTGAGGATAAAGAACTTTACGAGGTTTTAAGCAATACCTTGCTTCTTAACCCTTCTCAACTTAAAAATGAGGGAATCGAATCTTTGCTCGAAAAAGCGAAAAATTATGAGAGGTTGAATGAGGAGGGGAGAGCGAGGATCGCTTACCATGCTGCAGGGGGTCTAGCGCTTTATCTCGGAGATTTGGGTTTAGTTCGAGAATGCTTTAAAAAATGCGAAGAAAAAAGTAGCGGTAAAATGAGGGAAATTTACAAATTTTTCTCGAACGAGGAAAATGCTAAGAGAGCTTTGAAAATAGCTCAAGAATATTATAAGAAAGTAAAGCCTTACAGCTAAACTATTACCTTTATTTTCTTCCTCCCAAAGATTGCTTTTAGCAATTCTCTTCCGATTTCAGAAGTTTTGGTAACCTTTATCCTTCCTTTCTTTCCTATGGTTGCAGAAAAAAGAAATTCATCCTCTACGTAAACGCTCGCAATCTTTCCGACCAAATCCCGAGTAAACCTTAACTCTATGCTATTCCCTGCTTCCTTAATTTCAAAATAAACTTCTCTACCCAAAGCAGGGATTCTTGGTTCGACGTCTATTTTAATTCCCAGCTTTCTTTCAAGTTTTGAAACCGTAGCTCCATTTTTTCCGATTAAGCGAGGAATAACCCTATTGTCAACTCTTATCACGACTTTATCGGCTGAAACAAATTCTACTTCAGCATTAGAGTCAAACTTTCTTATCTCTTGTAAGATCCTTTCTTTGGCCAGTTTTTCCATCGCGCTAACCTTTTCTTTCTCGCTTACCGGAACTACTATGTTTTCTTCCCCAAAAGTGTAGATTTCGTACTCAAGCTTTCCTGTCTCAAAGTCCCTTACTTCAACGACGGGCCGGGCTAAATCAGCTTCTGTCATTCCGGTAGGAACTTTAACTTTCAAGCTTAATTCATAAACCCTCTTTACTTCCCCATCTTTTACAAAGATTATCGTATCTATTATATGGGGGATCATCCCAAGCTCTACTCTTCCCATAAACCTTTGAATAGCATCTATTGCATTGCTCGCATGCACTACTCCTACCATTCCTACACCAGCTAAACGCATGTCGGCAAAAATTTCAAAATCTCTGGTTTTCCTTACTTCATCGAATATGGAATAATCAGGCCTTACTAAAAGCAAAATGTCAGCAGTCTTCTCAAAACTTCCTTCCAGAGGAGCGTATTGAGTAATCTCGTCGCTAACCTGCAAATCGCGAGGAGATTCCAAGGTTTTAACGATCTTTCCTTGATTTTTATAGAATTCAGCCAGGCTTGAGGCCAGAGTAGTTTTTCCGCTTCCTGGAGGACCTGCTATGAGTATTCCTTCTGCTCTCTCCTTCAACCTCTTAATCAACTTTTCGGATAGCTTGTAATCTTCCAAGCTAAGCTTTACCAGAGGTCTAACTACAGTAACCTCCAACCCATCGCTGAAAGGAGGTCTAGCGATTGCTATCCTATAATTCCCAAGCTGTAAGACTGTTGCACCGCTTCTGCTTATCTCAACATATCCTTCCTCGCTAACCCTCGTAGCCTCTAGAATCTCCTTGATTATCCCTTCTATTTCCTCGGTCGAGCAAGGCTCTTCCCTTATTTTAACCAGCTTAAACTTTCCAGGCTTACCCTTCTTAGCATAAGGGGGAACATTCTCTTTTAAATGAATGCTCAGAGTTTCTTCATCGAAAAATTGCTCAAATTTTAAGCCAGTAGTTTTTACTTCAGCAGGTATATACTCAACCTTTACTCCTTCGGCTTCAGCAACCAAAGCCTGAACGTAGTCGGCCGTTAACAAAGTCCCGTTTTCCTTTTTTGCCACATCTCGAATCAAAGCATCTATTCTCCCACTCCTTGCCAGTTTTATATCTTCCAAGCTCGGCCTTTCTCCAGTAAACCTGAGCTTTATCCCCTTTTTCTCGCAAATTTGTCTAACTTTTTTTAATTCATCCAAGCCAATAAAACCAGGCTCTCTTCCTTTAGAAGCTTGGGCTTGCAATTCATCCAGGACAGCGACGGGTATAATTATCTCTACATCCTTAAGCTTTTTCTTCTCGACCAACTCGCTAAGCTTACCATCTATTATAACTGAGGTGTCGCAAACTATCCTCTTTACCATAGGCCCCACCTTTCTTCCTCATTTAAATTTATTTACTGCTTTTAAGTAATTTACATTGATGGATAAAAAACGCGTTATTGTATTTTCCTTCAAGAGAAGAAATGAATTGCTTGTATTCGAGCTCAAGGGTTTAAGGAAGGAGTTTAGCAAAGGATTTAAAAGTCTGGTTAAACAGGCTGATGAGATTTTGAAAGAGATAAGAGAGATGAGAGCGTATGCTGAAAGAAGATTGGAAGAATTGCCTTGAGGAATCTTTAATTATATACTTAACTATAGAAAAATATTTATATAAGAGAAATACGTATTTCAAAGTATGAAGTCTTTGCTTTTATCTTTTGACTTACCAAGAGAAATGAATCCAGTAAGGCTAAGAGTTTTTAGAATTTTGAAGAAAATAAATGCAGAAAAAGTTCATGATTCTCTCTGGAAATCTTCTGATTTAGAAGCTTTAATCCAGATAGC
>CAYYER010000066.1:0-1372 GCA_964471045.1 uncultured archaeon
CCTATTCTTTATTTCTCCTCTTTCAATCTTGTCTATAAGCTTGATGGAAAGAACCTTTTTCATAAAACCGATCATTCCGTCTCGATATTTGACTGTTAGATAAAGCTTGGAGAAAACATCCACCAGTTCTCTTTCATCATTCAAGTTAAGAATGAACGGCGCTGAAGATATTCTAAGAATTCCAAAAAGCCTTTCTTCAGCATTTTCATTCAAATAGCTAGCCAGAGTTTCTTTTAACTTCAGAAGTTTGGTATTCAAAACCACATCCTTCCAACCAGAATAAATTTGTTCCTTATCGAAAATTTCTTTAAAATTTTTGTTTTTATTAGCATGAAATAATTGGCCATATCGGTAAATGAAGATTAGCTCCCCTTCGTACTTTAAATTTCTTGAAAGAGGAAGTAAGCTAAGCCTTTTATACTCCTCCTCGATTTCCCCAATTAACTCTTCTCTTGAATTTAAAGCTTCTCCGAAAATTTCCTGTAAAAGATTCTTATAGATCTTTTTCCTCAGCTCTATCGACATCTTTTAAAAATTTTGCAAGCTAAAACTTAAATCCTTTTGAAAAATCTTAGGATTTCAAAAAAATTCAAGAACTTCCTGAGTTGTACAAAGAAATGTAAAATGAGATTTATAGGGAACAATGTTATACGTGTAACATCGTATATCAATCCTCTCTACTCTTAGGTACTAATGCTCTAAGCCTCTTTAAAGCCTCCAGCTTTTCCTTCTTTTTCAACTCAGCCTCTTTTATTACTTCATCCAAAAACTTTATCGATTCGTCCATGGCCCTTCTATCAACAGGCCTAGGGACACCATCCTTGCCTCCATAAGCGAAAGAATATTTTGTAGGATCCTCCCAAGAAGGAGGAGAACCATAGATTATTTCAGAAACCAGAGCTAAACCTCTAACTGTAGCCGGCCCAATTCCTTTCAAGCCAATTAACTCCTCATAATTCTTCGGCTGAAAATCATAAGCTTCCTTCAAAGCATTCCAGTTTACATTCTTAGGCATTTTCAAAACATGAACTTTAAATTCTTCTTTAATCTTCCCTGGTAAAAATTCTCTCAAGCTTTTTTGGTAGATTGGCCTTAAAGAAAGCAAATCCTTCCTAATCCTTCTCATTCCTTCCTTAACCAAATCGACGCATACCTTCCTTGCTTCCTCGCTTTGCTTAGCCGTCATATCCAAAACATCCTTCTTTTTTACATCGCAACAGATTGCTGCATGCGGCTCTTCAACGAAAGATTTAACCTTCTTGCAAATCCAATGGTACCTTCTTGCAGTCTGGTCTTCTACGCTCATCCCTTGCTGAATTACCACCCATTTTCCTTTTTCGGTAAAGAAGAATGCATGATGGTACAAGGGGTA
>CAYYER010000066.1:1382-3052 GCA_964471045.1 uncultured archaeon
AGCCAGCTTGGATTAGCGAGTTATCAACCTTTGCAGCCATCCTGCTCGCATAAACTAGCTTTTCAGTTTTCTTAGTTGAAAGGTTAAAAATTTCAGAAATCTTTTCTATTTCTTCGGGAGTCTTCCTTGAAACTTTACCCTTCCCACCTGCCACAGCAAAACCAAGCTCTTCAGGCCTGGCAATAGCTTTTATTACGGCTGTTGTTACCGTTGTAGTCCCGCTCGAATGCCAGTCATAGCCTAGCACGCAGCTTAAAGCCTGGAACCAGAAAGGATTTGCCAACCTTTTGAATAATTCTTCATATCCATATTCTCGAATGATTAGAGTAATTATCTTCTCAGCAAGCCTTCTCATCCTGATTATTAACCAATAAGGAGCTTTTCCATAGTGCAAGGGTAACTCAGTTATACCTACTTTTTTCATGCTATCAATTAACAAGATAGAAAGAGGCTATTTAAAATTAACCCGAGTAAATTTCCGGTAAAAACTTAAATCTTCGGTAAAATCAATAATATGTTTATGGGCGGGTAGCTTAGCCTGGTTGGAGCTTTAAGCAACAAGCGTCCGCCTGATAAGCGGAAGGTCCTGGGTTCAAATCCCAGCCCGCCCACTCAAGAAGAGTTGAAAATTATGAAAAGGATAAGGAAAGTTATAAACCGAAAAAATTTAAAAAAAGAATTCACAGCTTTTCAGAGAGAGTTTAGAAAGCATCTAGCTCAGTTTATAACAGGAGCCTTTGCTTTTGTCGCAGCTTTGCTCTGGAGGGATGCGATCAAATCTTTCATAGAAAGGTATAAGGAAACTATCGAGAATTCGATGCCGATAAAAGAAGTTTGGTTTGCCCAATTCTTTACCGCATTCGCAGTTTCTGTGATTGCAGTAATAGCGATAATAATAGTAAGTAAAGTTTTAAAGCCTGATTAGCTAATATAAGGTTTTTCCAAGACTTTAGATTTATTTATACTGATAACTTGCTCAAGCATTCTTTCATCTAGCCTTAAATATTTTTTAAGTAAAGAAACTATTTTATTTGAATTAAACTTTCCTTTTTTAGCAAGAATTTCCATTTTCTTGGAGAGCTTCTTCAATTTTCTCTTTTCTACGTCAGAAAATAAAAGTCCAACTTTTGGGTTGAATCCTTTGGTTGTACCTATGAGTGCATATCTAGTAGGAATTAATAGTGAATACGCAGTTACATAAGCTTTTCTGAGACCGGGATCGATAAAAAGATGAAACCTTATACCATCAGTACTATCAAACTCGAGATAACATCTAGGCTTAAATCCTTTTTTAATACTTTCCTCGATTACTTCATAACCTTTTTCATGCTCTACCAGGCTCATTAGAAAGATTTTAAGAATTAAAAATAAAAACGTTTTTTCTTATCCCACGACTTCAATTAGGTCAGAAAAAGTATTTAAGATAATGTCAGCTTCTCTTTCTACATTCTTGCTTTTGGGGCTAATTGCTACGCTTAGTCCAACAACTTTGAAGATTGGTAGGTCATTTTCACTATCTCCTACGAAGACAACTTCTTTAGAGCTGATTTTAAGGATATTACAAATCTCTTTCAAGACTTCTATCTTTCCTTCATAATCGTAGTTCGAATAAGTACCGCCGATTAGCTTACTCTCTTTATCAAAAAATAGTTCGGTGCAAAATCTTGGGA
>CAYYER010000066.1:3062-3549 GCA_964471045.1 uncultured archaeon
GTCATAAAAATTTTTTATTCCACCAGAGATTATGCAAGTTTTTAGTCCTCTTTCTCTAAGCTTTTTTAAAGTTTCTACGCAAGAATCGACTAGCTTTTGAGAAGAAGCTAATTCAATGAATTTCTTTTTAGTCAATCCATATTTCTTGTACAATTCTATAGTTCTTCTAGACCATTCAGCATAGCTTATCTTTCCTTTCTTAAAAAGTTCTTTGTTAATCAAATCTTCTTTTTCACAGCTAGAGCTGAAGTAATTAAAAACCAACTGCTAGAATCAATATCCAAAAGAGTTCCGTCAAAATCTGAGGCAAGAAGCTTAAATTTCATATGCTTAAAATTTTTATTTAAGTAATTAAAAAATATTTGAAATCAAGGGCCCGTAGCTCAGCCTGGTAGAGCAGCTGGCTCTTAGGGGGCTAGGAGATGAAAAAAATAGACAAAAGTATTATTAGCAAAATTCGGGAATGCAGGAGACAAGGAATTTCTTT
>CAYYER010000067.1:0-3466 GCA_964471045.1 uncultured archaeon
TAGAATCTTTCCCAAAAAGGTCGGGTAAAGAAAGGAAATATAAATGCATGGCATGATCCCTTATTATTAAGCCAAAGGTCAAAAGTTTTCTTAGAATTATAGTTTGCTGAGAAACCTTTATGTCCAAAGCTCTTTCTATGGCTTCAGTCGAGGCCATGAGATGGGCAATACTGCAAGTTCCACAAATCCTTGAAAGGAAGCTAGGAACTTCAGAAAATTTCTTTCCTCTAACACCTTGAGTGAAAAATCGCTTGTTCTCGTTGACTCTAAGCCTAACTTCCTTAACTTCTCCTCCTCTTACTTTTACATCTAGGCTTGCATGACCTTCTGTTTTGCTTATATTTTTAATCGTTAAATCAAAGCCGTGATGCATCATTTAACACCAAATTCCTTCAAATACTTTTCCATAACTTCTATGAATTTTTCTTCTTGCATAGGACATCCCGGAATTGAATCATCTGCCCTTACTAGCTCGCTGACGGCAGACACTTTCTCTCTATGACCGAATTTTTCTACTATTGGCTTAATCTCTCTTGCCCTTTCCTCATCGAAGAAATTCCTTAGGTTTGAAGGACATCCATTTATCGCACAACTTCCCATCAAAACAAGCTTTTTAGCGTTTTCTCTTATTAGCTTGATTTTTTCCACTTCCTCAAAAGTAGAAACAGCGCCTTCGACAAATGCTATATCAAGACCTTTAATTTCGCTTTTAGATTGGAGTAGCCTAAAGTGCTTAAACTCCAAACACTCCTTCCACTCGAAAAATTTTTTGTTTAAAATTTCGAGAAAAGTCATGCTACATCCTTCATCGCAAGTAAAAGAAAAAATTCCAACTTTAATCTTCTTCGGCATTTTATCTAAAATAATAATACTTTGGGCCGTTAATATTGTTTTATGAGAGTTTTTGAGATTAAGCCAACCATTCTTAAGAAAGCTTATAAGAAAAGGGATGAGTGGTGCCATAAGTATGATTTCGGGCATTTGCTAGTAATAGGCGGTTCTAAGCATTATTCAGGTTCTCCAGCTTTTAACGCTCTAGCTGCTCTAAGAGCTGGAGTAGATTTGGTTACTATAGTTGCACCCGAAAGAGCAGCCAATATAATAGCAAGCTTTTCTCCAGATTTGATAGCTTATCCTTTGAAAGGGAACTATTTAAGTAAAAGGCATTTGAAAGAACTTTTTGAGTTTAGCAAAAACAAAGATGCTGTGGTCATTGGAGGTGGGTTAACCAGAAGGAAAGAAGTTTTGGAAGCCGTGGTTAGATACTTAGAGAAAATTGAATTGCCTGCGGTAATAGATGCTGACGCAATCCATGCAGTAGCAAGGGAAAAGAAAGTTTTAAAGGAAAGAAAATTTATTCTAACTCCTCATTCACGTGAATTTGAGGTTCTCACAGGAATTAAATTAACTTCTAACGTTAATCAAAGGATTAAAGCAGTTAAAGAAGCTGCCCATAGGTTAAAAGCAACGATTTTATTGAAAGGGCATGTGGATATAATTTCTGATGGAAGAAGAATTGCTTTAAATAGAAGTGGTTCAGTTTACATGACTAAGGGTGGCATGGGCGATACTCTGGCAGGAATTTGCGGAGCTTTGCTGGCAAGAAAAATCGATTGCTTTACTTCAGCTTGCGCAGCAGCCTACATAAACGGAAGAGCAGGGGAGTTGGCAGCCAGAAAATATGGAGAAGGGATGATGGCGAGCGATTTGATTAAGGAAATCCCAGGAGTAATTAAGGTTTAACCTTTCTCGAATAATTTCTTAATCCTTTCTTCTCCATTCACTTCCTGAATTAGCTTGCTTACTTGAGGAGGGACCAACCTCTTCCATTTCTCTCCTTTTGCAATTTTTTCTCTTATTTTAGTTCCATTGTATTTGTTTGGTTCTAAAAAATCGGGCTTAACAACTTCTTTTATCCCTTCGAAGCATTTTTTAACCCAATCGCTTCCTGTGATTACCACATCGAATTTTATTTTTTCCACTAAACTTCTTGCCCATTCCTCGTCGCTTATTTTATCCTCAGCATCTATTATTTTAACTCTTTTACCCAAGCAAGCCCTTATCATCCTCTTTCTTTCTTCAAAAGAGAATGGATTCGTTTTTGTATTTGCCTTATCCGCACTCCCTATTGCAATTATCACTTCATCAAACTTTTTCATAGCTTGTTTTATTGCATGCAAATGACCCTTATGAAAAGGCTGGAACCTTCCGATAAACAAAGCCTTCATGAGCTCACTACTTTTATATTCGGTTTTCCTTAAATTAAAAAATATGAAAGAAGCTTCGATTGTACCCTACGATTGTATAGTAGTTGGAGCTGGTCCTGCGGGAATTACTGCAAGCATTTATCTTGCAAGGAAGAATTTGGATGTCTTAGTTTTAACTTTGGACGTTGGTGGGCAGGCAAAGCTTTCTACCGATGTTGAAAATTATACTGGCTTTACCATGATACCTGGAAGTGAATTAGTTAAAAGGTTTGAAGAGCACTTGAATGCTTTTAACGTGAAAGTTATTAACGAAAGAGTAAAGGCTGTGAGAAAAGAAGATGAATTGTTCAAGGTAGAGACGCAAGAAAATGTTTACTGGGCAAAGAGTGTGATAATAGCTTCTGGCAAAAAGCCGAGAAGCTTAGGCGTCCCGGGAGAGGAAAGGCTAGTCGGGAAAGGTGTTATCTATAGTACTCTATTCAACGCTCCTTTCTTCAAGGATAAGCCAGTAGCTGTTGTAGGGGGAGGAAATTCGGCTATGCAAGCAATCCTCGAACTTTCAAAAGTTACTCAAAAGATTTATGTGATAAACATAGCTCAGGATTTGACAGGGGATGAGATTTTAAAAGAAAAAATCAAAAAAATGGGTTTTGTAAAAATTTTCAACGATTGTAAAGTTGTGGAAATAAAAGGAGCTAGCAGAGTTGAAGGGATAGAAGTCGAAAATGTAAAAACTAAGGAGAGATTTGGTTTGGAAGTGAAAGGCGTAATCGTTCTAATAGGTTTGGTTCCTAGCCTGGACTTTGAATTGCCAGATGGGTTGAAAATAAATGAAAGGAACGAAATAGACGTAGATCAGAACTGCTGCACCAACATTCCTGGGTTATTCGCTGCTGGAGATGTGACTGATGTTAAATGGAAGCAGATAATAATTGCTGCAGGCGAAGGAGCAAAAGCTGCCTTGTCTGCTTATGAGTATTTGATGAGTAAGAAAGAGTTTGTAGATGGGAAGTTTTGAAAAATTCTGACCTAAGTAACTAAAATATTTAAAAGCCTATAGAAAATTTAGTTGGTTGGATGGAATCCAAGCTTCTTAGGAAGGAGCTAATTGAAGCAAGAGAATATCAGCTTAAAATAGCTGAAAGAGCAAAGAGGCAAAATACTCTAGTTGTTTTACCTACTGGAATGGGAAAAACTATAATTGCAGTCTTAGTCGGAGTTCATAGGTTGGAAAAATTTCCTGATAGCAAGATTCTTAT
>CAYYER010000068.1:0-3208 GCA_964471045.1 uncultured archaeon
TCTCAAAGCCATAATCACTTTTTATTTAATTTTAAGCTTATATTTTTTAGGCCCCTGTCGTCTAGTCAGGATAGGACGGCGGATTGCGGATCCGCTGGCCCGGGTTCAAATCCCGGCAGGGGCATTCCAGGCATTAGTAGACTGCAAGTTAAAATTTTATTTCAATTTAATTTTCATGAAATCGTAAGCAACTCTTGTATTCTCAAAAACTTTTCTCGCTTCTTTTTCTAGTTCGCTTGCATCCGTATACCTTCTACTTATATGAGTTAGAACAAGCTGCTTGACATTCGCTTTCTTCGCAATCTTTGCAGCTTGCTTTACGTCTGCATGAGCCTTTCCAGCTTGCTCTTCTAAAAAAGTTGCATCATGGATCAATAGATCAGCATCCATAGAAATCTTGACTATGTTATCGCAAGGTTTTGTATCACCAGAATAAACTATTTTCAACCCCTTTTTAATTTTTCCCACATCCTCTATTCTAACTTCTTTTCCTCTATAGGTAGCCTTCCCTTCTTTTTTGAGCTTCCTTAGCCAGTACCCTCTCCTCAATCCAAGCTCCTTAAGCTTTTTCTCATCTATTTTCCACCTATCTTTTTCCTTAAAGCAATAGGCAACGGTTGGTACAGTGTGTAAAACAGGAATCGAGTAAACTTGATATTCTTTAGTTTCGTCTATTAAACTAATTCTATCTCCTTCTATGGGCACGTTAATCGCCTTTACAGGAAATCTGCAACCAAAATAACCCAAGCTTAAAATGTTTGAAACGAATTTCTCTGCTTCTGGAGCAAAAATTTTCAGTTCTTTTCTTCTTTTCTCCAAATTCATGGTTTGGATTAAAGGGATTAAACCAGCGAAGTGGTCGGCATGCCAATGAGTTATAAAAATTTTATCGATTTTCATGAAGCTAATACCAGCTTTCATTAGCTGCAATTGAGTTCCCTCACCGCAATCAAAGAGCAGGGTATCTTTTTTCTCTCCAAAATACTCTAAAGCTATGGCCGGATGATTCCTTTCCTTGCTCGGAATTCCAGAGACTGTACCCAGAAAAGTTATTACTATCATCAAACTTAATTTAATGTTTTTTGCTTTAAATGTTAATAGCCCGCTTAAATCATTTCTCTTTCTTTCCTGGTAATACCATGAAGAATCCTACAATTCCTCCGAGAAATCCGCCAAAGTGAGCGAATTCTACTATAGAGTATGGAAAGTTAAGGACGAATAAAATAAGATTTAAAAGTAAATAGAACAAGATTGCTAAAAATAAAGGTATCTTTATATTTTTGGCTGTTAAAAGAACAGCCGGTAACCCTATTAGGTTTAGCAAAGGGACCAAAATTATTGGTACTTCCTCCCATCCTGCTACACAAGCAGCTACAAACATCAACCCATAGATTGCACCAGAGCTTCCTATCAATACACCATAAGAGCCAAGTAATTTTTCGAGCAAGAGAGCAAATAAAACCGTGGAGAATGATGAAAGCAAAAAAATTAAGAGAAACTTGAATTTTCCTATTTTTTCTTCTATCGCAATGCCTAAGATTGCTAGCATCAATATATTTGCGGAAAAATGAATGGGATTACTATGAATAAAGGCATGGGTTATCAGGGTATAAGGTTTGGAAGTTAATTCTTCAAGTCTTAGTCCAAACATCTCAATTAATGCTGAGGAAATCTCATTTGAAAAAATGTTATAAGTAAAAAGGAAAAAAATCAAGTTTATTACTATCAGAACAAAAGTTAGTTCAGGCCATTTCTCTTCAAATTTTTCGTCCATTGAAACTAATTTAGTAATTGAAAGTGAAAAATTTTAAACAACGCAATTAAATTAAGCTCTCCTTTTCAAAATATTTCCTTAGAAATCTCCCAAAATTCTTATCTTTCTTAACTAATTCCATGATTTTTTCTGTTTCACAAATTAGCTCGAAGCCTTTTGAGATTTCTTGTGCTATATAGTTTGGAATGCCTTTTGCTTTCAAGATTTTTTCATCCTTGCTCAAGCTGTCCAAAAGCTTTTCTCTTGCGGTTAAAAACCTCCTTCTAACCTCGACACACCAACAATTGTTTTCTATAAAAGGCCCAACCAAAGCTTCTTCCTTATACTTTTTCAAAAATCTTCCTGAATCCTCTAGGTTAAAAATTTTTGGACCAACCCTTTTTTGAATTATTGGCAGCTTAGAAACTTCCATCTCAAATAGAACAATAGCCAAGTCTTTTTCGTTCGTATAAACATCTTTCCTTAAAACGACGAATTCATTTTCTCTTAAGATTTTTTCTAGTCTATCAGCACACCTCCTTAGCTGAGGCCATAGGATGTCTGGAACGACTTGAGGCGCTTTGAACTTGAGTAAAATAAGCTCTGTCCTTCTCTTCATCTGATAAATTATCAGCTCATTCTCTGTTATTGGCTTAATCTCTCTGGGGAAGAACAATTTTCCGCTTGGATTGACAAGAAATTCTTTTGCTATCTTTTTGAAGATGTAAAAGCTTTGGGCAGAGACTGCGGCTGCAACATTCCTGTTCTTATCAACAGGGTCTATTACTATAAGCGGTTGATCCTTAAACTTTTTCCTCAGCTTCTTGTATTCGCTTTTCTTATAGTAACCTTCTATGTCTATTATTTCCCCAGGCACCCAATTGACTGCATTCTTAAGCAGCTCGATGAATTTTTTGTAATAGATTATTAGAAGCTCACAAAGATACCCAGAAAACCCTTGAGTTTTTGCGTCAGCTCCATATATCTCGTTAGCTTTCAAGAATTGTTTTAAAAGTCTTACCTCGTTAGACATTGCTGGGAGCAAATTTTTCTCTACATATTTAACATGGAAAGGTGTTCTATCTACTGCAGACTTTATTTTTTCCGGACTTTTAACCTCATAGCAAGGTACTATATCTACCTCAATTCCTTCAATTTCGCCAGAAACATAAGGATGCTGAGCATATTCTATCTTATACTTTCCCTTTAGCTTTTCTATCACAGTTTTGCCTATAACCAATCCAAATTCTTCAAGCTTTTTTTCAGAAAGATTTGGAGGAAGTAGAACAAAAACATCGAATTCCATTTTATCCGGCAACCAAGTATCTCTAGTAACACTGCCAGCCAGTATAGCCTTTCCTCCTATTTTCTTCGCTTCCTCATTCGCTATTTCCAAAGCTTTCTTAGCCAAATTCACAAGCTTTTTCTTTTCTTCAGCTTTTGGTTTTATGTAAG
>CAYYER010000069.1:0-1262 GCA_964471045.1 uncultured archaeon
CAGCTTTACTTTTAAAAAATTTCTTGAGATTTAAAAGAATTAAAATTAGGATGGTATGCCTGTAAAAGCTGTTCTTTTTGACATGGATGGTACTTTGATAGATTCTTCAGAAGCTAACATAAGGTATTTCCAAGATTTAATAGAAAGCTTTGGTTACCAGCGGCCTGAGAAAGAGCAAATAGAGGCTTTGCTTCATCTAACCTCATTAGATCTCATAAAAAATCTCTTGCCCAACGAACCTGAAGAAAGAGTAAAGGAAATATGGAGAAGGGGGAGCGAGATTTATCCAAGATACATAAAATACATAAAGCTTAAGCCCGGTGCAAGGAAGGTTATCGAAACTCTTTCCAGAAAATACAAGCTTGGCGTAGTCACTAGCAGACGAAGAAAGAGCACGAATCTCATCTTGGAAAAATATGAGTTGAAAAGGTTTTTCAAGGTTGTTATAACCTTTGAAGATTATACGAATCCCAAGCCTAATCCTGAACCCATCTTAAAAGCCCTGGAGAAATTGAGAGTTGGGGCAAGCAAAGCTGTTTATATCGGCGATACGCTAGCTGATTTTGAAGCTGCTAAAAAGGCTGGAGTTAAATCGATAATTTGTTCCCAAAAAGATTTGCCAATCGAATCGAGGGTGAATTCTTTAATGGAAATAATAGCCATAATTGATTCGATGTGAGCTTTACCACAACCATTAAAAATCCTTAAACCAAACTTATACTTGAGAGGATGAGGGAACTCGAGTTTGAGATTGCACTGGAAGATTTCCTCTATCAAAAGTTTTTGCTAGAGATTTGCAAAACTTGCGATGATATTTATTTTACTAAAAGGAAGGTTGTAAAAATACCTTTCGATGAAAAGCAAAGGATGGCTGAGGAAATGCTCGAGTTTGTTGCGTTTGCTCTAAACAATTTAAAAAGTTCCTTGATAAAAATCAAGAACAAGCCGAAAGATTTTGAGGAAAGATTTTTAAAATTGGCTAAATTCTTGAACAAAAAAGCTAGCAGGGATGACTTCATAAACTTTGTTTTGCTCAGGTATATCTTGCAAGGAAAAGTACAGGCTAGTAAAATTCCTTCTAGCTTAGCTAAGGCAGCTTTTGTTTTGCTGAGTAAAGGGGAGAAAGAAGATTTTAAGAATTTGGAAAAGCGAGTTAGAAAGATCAAAATTTTTACCCTAAGGGTTGCTGCTTTGGTTTGTCCTTTTGTCGAATTATACGAGAAATTGCGGGAAGAGGTTAAAAAAGGAAATATTAAAATTAA
>CAYYER010000069.1:1272-2568 GCA_964471045.1 uncultured archaeon
TTAGGCTTCTAAAAGAAATTATGGTGGAGGAATTGGAAAAGGAGAAAAAAGAATGGCTTGAATATTTGGAGAAGGCAAGAGAGATTAGCGGAGTTGATTTGGAAAGAAGCTATAGGTTAACTTTTGAGGAAGACAAGCATCCAATTAAAATTTTGGGTCTAGGGCTATATCCAAGGCCAAGGGTAATAAACATCCATCCAAGGCTTCTGCTTGCAAAATTGTAAAAGAATGGCTAAGCCTTACTTCTAAGAATCTAACAAAAGCTAACTTGAAAGATTATGTGAAAAAATACATGCCTTTCTTGGAATAGTTTTTTTTGTTATACGTGTAACATACTTATGCGTGAATTCGTATTAATGTTATACGTATAACATTCAGCCAGTTTAGAGTAATTAATTTAACGCTTAATTAAAATTATGCTTGCGTGACAAAATTTTTAAAAACCTTAACCCTATTATAAGCTTTGATGAAAACTTTCTCAAAAACTCTCAAGAGAGTTTTGACTTTCAACTATGAGTATAAGGAAGCGAAAAATTTGGAGGAAGTAGCGGAAAGGCTAAAAAGAACCTACCAGATTTTTCAGCCTACTAAAGACGTCTTGATTACAAGAAGCTTGGCTGAGAAGGATGTGGTAAGAATTTTGTTCGTCTTGCTGGAGGAAAACGAAAAAGGAGGGGAGCTTGTGTTGCTTGAAACTACTAAAAGCTGGTATAACTATGAGAAAAATCTTTCTTCCTTGAACGCTTATTGCATAAACGCTGGGATTGAATACAAAATTAAAAAACCTAATTTGGATTGAGAAAAATGTTATACGTGTAACATTAAAAATAAATTGAATAAAGATATCCATTGTTAAAGTTCTTTAGGTTTTTACTAACCTTTTCCAACGCTTCTAAAGATGTTACACGTATAACATCAACTCTTTAACTTTCTAGCCTTCTTATCGCAATAAACAACCAACTTCATCTTTTCTTGGATTTCCTTATCCTTGAGCTTATGTTCCTGAATCCTATCCTTGTCGAAAATATGGATCACTCGATGGCCAAGCTTTGCCAAATAATTTGCAATATACCTTCGATGACAGCGCCACCATAGAATTTCTGAGCAAAAGATGGCAGCAACCTTTTCGTCTATAACTTCCAAAAGTTTTTCAACAGCTTTCTTGAATTCCTCGCTCTTTGCAAAATTTGCATAACCTTCTTTTCTATAGCCACCGAGCTCAGGAAAATGGATATACTCAATCTTTTCTTTCCCCAACTCTCTTTCCAGATTTTCTCTATTAAACCAAGGGAATTT
>CAYYER010000069.1:2578-2976 GCA_964471045.1 uncultured archaeon
ATCACTAGCTCTACTCGAAACTTTTTTAGGATGGAAAGAAATTCTTCAAAGCTTCGGGTTGAGTGGCCGAGCGTATAAATCCTCACAATTAAAATCAGGAGCTCTTATTCTTAAGCTTATAGGCTCTTTCAGCCTTTATGAATTCGATAAAAAATTCTCGAACAGGCTCCATGTAATTCAAAAATCTAATTCCTTCTTCTGTCGGCCTATACCTTACATTCCTACCATTTTTTGCTTCTTCCAAAAGTCCTAGCTGGATGAGTAAAGGAAGGTATATCTTGAGCTGGTCGAAGCTTAAATTAGCTTTATACATTATCCTCGTTCTAGTCGCTCCTCTCCTTTCGCCAAAAACATCTTTTTCATTAGCGGCTTTTAAAATATCATAAATAACAAGTAAT
>CAYYER010000070.1:0-2968 GCA_964471045.1 uncultured archaeon
TCTCAGAAACTATCCCAGAATTTCCAAACGGATCTTTTACTATCAAGCTAAACTTTTCCTTTCCCTCTCTCATCCTTTCAATCTTTTTGATCAGTTGCTTAACTCTTTCCAGTTTCTTTCCTTTTTGAACCCTAAGCTGAAATCTCAAAACATTTTCCACCCTCTCCAAAACTCCTTCCACGTTTGTGATGAAGCCCTGAGCATAGCTTCCTGGCTCAATCTTGACTCCAAGCTCAGGAATTATTAGGGTAGCAGAAGAAGCTCTAACAACTTTTGCCGTTAAATCCTTTTCGTTTTCGATTTCAATCTTGTAGCTTAAGGGTTCTTTTATTTCAACGTTGAAGACATCGCTATGCTTGAACTTACAGTTTTCGCATCTGGTGCTTAAGATCAAAATTTTTCCAAAGTGCGGGATTTCTTGCGTACTCATGGAGAGTACTAAGCTTTGCTTCTTGCAGACAGGACAGATTGCTAGTTCCATATTCAAAATTATGAGAAAATAAGATTTATTAAAAGTTTTATAAACTTGTAATATATTTCGCTAACTTTCTTTTTGTTTCTGGAGGCATGAATTTCTCCACAAGTTCTGCTTCTTGTGGGTTTTTTTCAAGATATTCTATGAGCTCTTTTAGAGGAGAGTACTCGTTCGTATACCCATCACTTCCAATTATATCCTTTATTGCTATTTCTTTAGAATTTTCTACGTAAAACTTTTCAAATTCTTTTGAAAGGTTGTAAAGTTGTCTGACGGGCATGTCTGCTAAAATCTTCTCTATTTTTTCGTTAATCTCTTTTGATTCGGTAATTTCTAGCTCGTTGGTTTTTCCAACCTCTTTTAAAGTTTTGTAAACTCCTATCAAAAATGTTAGAGGCATCTTCTCCAATTCTCCCCTTTTTTCTTTTATTTTCGTATTGATATATCTGGCAATCCTCAATGCACTTTCTGCTTCCTCGTTCACAGTTTTTGTAGTACCTACAATTTCATCTTTCGAAAGCAGCCAAATCCAATCTCCTTCTTCAAGCTGCCTTCTGAGTTTAAGCTTACTTCTCCTTTTCCTCATTTTACCACCTTTAAGTAGTATATATGATAGAAAAATTTATATTTTTACAACCACTATAGTTGTAGTATGAAGCCAGAGATTTTAGGACTCAACAAATACGAGTGGAAAGCTTACAAAGCTTTGATTGAGATTGGAGAAGCTAAGGCCCACCAGATATCAGCAAAAAGTAATGTGCCTTACGGAAGAATCTATGATGTGTTGAACTCTCTAATAAACAAGGGTTTGGTAAAACTTTCAGTAGAAAAGCCTAAAAAATATGTTGCTATGGATCCTGAAGTAGTTTTGACGAAGATTATAAACAAGAAGCTAGAAGAGCTAGTCAAGCTTAAAAAAGAAATTAAAGTATTGGGGAAGAAATATGAAAGATTTCCAGAAGAAGCAGTTTTTGCTGTAAAGGGAAAAGATAATTTCAATAGACTAATAGGCAGAAGAAAGGACCCTAAAAAATTCAACTATGCTTTTAAGTACGTTTTTGATCCTCATCCTGTCTGGAGAAGGAAAATAAAAAAGCTCGTTGAGAAAGGGGTTGATGCTAGAACTTTAGGTCCTTTGAATGAAAAAACAAAAGAGAACATTAAAAAGTGGACAAGTATAGAGAAAATTAGAGAGTTTCCGAATGAAGGCGTTGCGATAAACATTGATGAAAACACTGTTATAATAGGGTTAATAAAATCCGATGTAACTTTAGTAATAAACGACAAAGCTTTTGTAAATCTAATGAAAAATTTGTTTGAAAGAGCATGGATCACTAGTAAGGAGATTAAAGTAAATTCTTGATCAACCCGAAAGAATGGTACAAGAAATCTTCGCATTCAAAGCCTAGGTAAACGAGCGTATAGATTAACTTTGCCTTTCTTTCATTCTTCATTCCAGAATCCAACAAGGCTTTTCCTAAAATTCTTTCCCAATTTTTTCTCTGGCTCAAATAATTCAAAGCATGCACATAATTCTTCAAATACTTTTCTCTCAAAATTTCATAGGTTTGCGAAATGGTATTGTATTCTTTCTTGACAATCCTAACTTTCCCTTTTCTCAGAGCTTGGATTATACTATCTTTATCATCCCTAGAATCAACCTCGAGCAAAACTTTTCCAAGAGTTTTTAGAGAATGGGAATCGCTTCCTGCTAGGGCAATCTTATTCTCTTTCTCACAAAAAATTCTCGCTCTTAGGTTTGCTAGAGGATTTGCTTGAGAGTTAAAAATTTCTATCGCATCGACAAGCTTAGCTCTTTCTTTCATTCCAGCTATGCTAAAGCAATGGGGAGCTACGGTTAAGCCAGCCTGCTCTCTAACCCGATCGCAAAATTCTTCCAAGGTTTTGGGTTTTTGAAATTTCTCTATGCCTAAGGCTATTGCATGATATTGTTCATCCCAAAACCAAAATTTTCTCCCAGTCTTAAAAGTTACTTCTACACCAGGAATTACCACAAGCTTATACTTCTTCCCAGCTCTAATCCAAGCGTTTAAGCCTTTTAAAGTATTGTGCTCAGTAAACCCGATCCATTCAAATCCTAACTTTTTTGCGTGCTTAACTATTTGGTTTGGAGAGTAGCATGAGTCGAATTTTAAAATATCCCCGCTAGAATAAATGCTGTGGATATGGTAATCTCCTCTCATGCAAAATATTTCTTTGAAATAATTATTATAAGCTTTGGTGAGCTTGCATTAGCTGTTTTTGGATTCTCTAGAAGATTTTGTTAAGCAAGTAGAAAATGCTAAGAAAAAGCTCGATGATTTTCTCGAAAAATCTGTTATTCGCTATGGGGCGATTTCAGCAAAGATATCAATGCCACGTAGAACTTTAGAAGACCGAGAATTGTTTCTGTAGAATTTTTAATTTTTTTGTCATCAATTGTTAAGTCTAGCTGAAGTAGTAAATGATTTAAATTTTTAGCTTTAGATAATT
>CAYYER010000071.1:0-2883 GCA_964471045.1 uncultured archaeon
GCATTTTTTGTAAGCTAGAATTTTAGAAAATAAATCGATGCTTAGAAACTTTCTGAAATGGATTTTAGAAGAAATTACTGCCTGTTTCTAACCCACCCATCTCTCTCACTTAAATTTAAATAAAATTGTAAAGTTAAATTTCTTTTGGAACGCCAGCCCCGTCGTCTAGCGGCCAAGGATAGCGGGCTCTGGACCCGCAGACCCCGGTTCGAATCCGGGCGGGGCTATTAAAGTAAAAAACTAAAATTTTATTATGGAAGTTGAAGAGATTTTGAAAGAAAGAGCAAGACTGAGAGAAGTTTATGAAACCATAGCTGACTCTTGGACTCATTTAAGGGCAAGACCTCTGCCAGAAGTAATAGAATTTTCCAACTCGATAAAAAAGCCTGGGCTAATTTTAGATGCTGGCTGCAGCAATTGCAGAAATTTACTTCCTTTTTTAGAAAAGGAGTTTAAATGCATAGGGTTTGATTTCTCGAAAGGAATGATAAGGGAAGCTAAAAAGTTTTTAGAGAAAAGGGGATTCTCAGCAATTCTATTGGTTGCTGACATCCTTAACTTACCTTTCAAGGAAAAATGCTTTGATTACATAATTTTCACCAGAGTTTTGCATCATTTACCAACTAGTAAGCTAAGGGTAAGAGTTTTGGAAGAAATAAAAAAGACCTTGAAGCCAGGAGGAAAAATCTTGATAACCGTTTGGAGGAGGTATTATCCCCGTTTCTTAAAGGATTTCTTCTCAAACCTTTTCGAGAAGAAGTTCGAGTTTGGGGATACTTTCAAGAAATGGACTTATCATGGAAAAGTTTACAAAAGATTTTATCATTTGTACAGCAGAAAGGAGTTTGAGAAAGAACTAAGTAATGCTGGCTTAAAGGTCAAAAGGTTTTATCGCGACGATGGAAATTTCATAGCTATCTGCGAGTCCTAGCTTTTTTACTCTCCTTTAGCTTTTCCATTAGGTAGTTTATCTTACTCTGCAAAAATTTTATTTCCCTGACGCTCCTAGCCCTGAAAAGTGCCTGCTTCGCTTGGAAGAGCTGCTCTTCAAATATCTGAGATTCCCAGTTCTTATCCCTCATGGACATCATTTACTATTAGTAAGTGGTGATATATAAATTTTACTATTCTCTAGTAGTGAAATAAAGATTAAAAAATTAGGGCTCCTTTTCTAAAATATGAGCTTCGAGAATGCTATAAGAGAAATAATTCAAGAGTTGCTTAAAGGAGAAAATTTTCAAAGAGCTGCCAGAAAAATCTGCAAAAAATACAAGCTTCCTAGATTTCCTAAAAAAGCGGAAATTTTAAGCTTTTGTAATGCAAAAGAGAAGGAAAAGCTAAGAGCTATTTTGCTTAAAAGGCCTGTCAGGTCAATTTCTGGCGTGCTAACGATTACCGTTGCTGTCAAACCAAAAGAATGTGCTTGGGGAAAATGCATTTATTGTCCAACTAAGGAAAATGCATCGAAAAGCTATATGGGCACTGAGCCTGTTATCCAAAGAGCTTTACAGAACAACTACGATCCCTACTTGCAAGTAAGAAATAGGATAGAACATTACAAAGCTATGGGTCATTTAAGCGAAAATGGGAATAAGTTTGAAGTTATAGTTGTGGGAGGTACTTTCACAGGTTTTGAAGATGAATACCAGGAATGGTTTATCAAAAAAATTTTCGACGCCTTGAACGAAAAGGAAGCGAAAAGCTTGGAAGAAGCGCATAAGCTTAATGAGAGGGCAAAGCATAGATGCGTTGGGCTAAGCGTTGAAACAAGGCCTGATTATTGTAGAGAAGAGCATGTAGATAAAATGCTAAGGCTTGGTATTACTAGAGTTGAAATAGGGGCCCAATCAATCTACGACGATGTTTTAAAATTCGTTCAAAGAGGGCATAGCGCAGAAGATATAATAAAAGCTATTAGGATTGCTAAGGATGCTGGCTATAAAATAGTTTTGCACGTAATGCCTGGCTTACCCCTTTCTGACTTTGAAAGAGACTTAAACATGTTTAAAACTTTGTTCCAAGATCCGAATTTCATGCCCGATGAGTTTAAAATCTACCCGACCATGGTAGTCGAAGGAACGAAGCTTTATGAGATGTGGAAGGAAGGGGAGTATAGAGCTATGAGCGATGAAGAAGTAGTCAAACTTTTGGTTGAAGTTAAGAAGCTTATACCCCCTTTCATGAGAATTAGGAGGATTTTAAGGGACTATTCTTTAAAGAAAGTGATAGCCGGTCCAAAAATAGGACATTTGAGGGATATATTGCAACTTGAGCTTAAAAAAATGGGAAAGAGATGCAGATGCACGAGATGCAGAGAAGTTGGGCATGCAAAGAGGCTTTTTGGAATTGAGCCAAAAATCGAAAATATAAGGCTTGTGAGAAGGGAATACGAAGCTTCTAACGGCAAAGAAATTTTTCTTTCTTTCGAGGATATAAAGCAAGATATTCTAATCGCATTCCTAAGGTTAAGAATTCCTTCTGAAAAAGCTCATAGAAAGGAGATAAGAGAAGCGCCTTCTGCAATAGTCAGAGAAATCCATACTTATGGGAAAGCCGTGCCAGTAGGAAAAACTCCTGAAAAGGAATGGCAGCATAGAGGGTATGGAAGAGAACTTTTAAAAGAAGCGGAAAGAATAGCTAAGGAAGAGTTTGATAGGAAGAAAATCTTGGTTATAGCTGGAATAGGCGCAAGACCTTATTTCTTGGCTCAGGGCTATAAGTATGATGGTCCTTACGTCTCAAAAATTCTTTAAACAACTTTATCTTTAAAGAATCCTAATATTCAATAGTTATGAATGAGCACGAAAAAATCCTCAAGGAAGTTTTAGCTTACATAAAACCAAAAGCTGAAGAAAAGAAAAAGCTTGTGAATTTGGCTAAGAA
>CAYYER010000072.1:0-2876 GCA_964471045.1 uncultured archaeon
AGATAGTTCTAATCACAGGAAAAATCAAACCAGAAGAAAGAAAAAAATTATACCAAAAATCAAAGGTTATAACTGCAACTCCCCAATGCATAAAAAACGATTTGGAAAAAGGAAGATTAAGCTTAGAAGATTTTTCTTTCATAACCTTTGATGAGGCTCATAGATGCGTAAAAGATTATGCCTATACCTTTATCGCAAAAAAGTACATAGAGCAGGCTAAAAATCCTTTGATCCTTGGATTAACAGCCTCTCCAGGAGGAACTTATGAAAGAATAGATGAAATAAAGAGAAATCTGTTCATAAAAGCTGTTGAAATAAGGACAGAACTAGACAAGGATGTTAGACCTTGGGTTAAACCAATAAAAAGAGAATGGATTTATGTCGAATTTCCTCCTGAGTTCAAGAAAATTAAAGTTTTGTTAGAAGAAAAATTTAAGGAAAGTTTGATTTGGCTTAAGGAGCATGATTTCATTCATTCCTCAAAAGTAACTAAGAAAAATTTGCTGGCTTTGCAAGAAAGGCTTTCGACTAAAATGCTAGAAGCTGGGAGAGACTATTCTTTGATGTGGGCAATGATAAGGATAGCTGAAGCAATTAAAATTGAGCATGCTTTGGAATTGCTAGAAACCCAGGGAATTTCTGCTTTGCACGAATATTTGAGCAAACTAGAGAAAAGCAGGAGAAGAACTGATAAAGAGCTATTCAAGGATCCTAGAGTAAGAGAAGCCTTTAAAACTGTGAAAGAAATGTACCAAAAAGGTTTTGAGCATCCTAAGCTTGAAAAATTGAAGAATATAGTTAAAGATTTGGCTAGGGAAAAAAATGTGAAGATAATGATATTTGCAAACTATAGGGATACGGTTGAAAAGATAAAGAACATGCTTAAGGAAGAAGGTATCCCTACCGAGATTTTAATCGGGCAGGCAATCAAAAAAGGAAAAGGATTAAGCCAGAAAAAGCAGTTAGAGATTCTTAGAAGGTTTAAAGCTGGAGATTTTTCTGTGCTTTGCGGTACCCAAATAATCGAAGAAGGTATAGACGTTCCTGCTGTTAACTATGCAATCTTTTATGAAGCAGTACCCAGCGAGATAAGGGCTATCCAAAGAAGAGGAAGGGTTGGAAGACAGATGTTCGGAAAAGTAATATTTCTCTTGACCAAGGGAACGAGGGACGAAGCCTATTACTGGGCAGCTTTTCATAAGGAGAGAAAGATGAAAGGAATACTCTACGATTTAAAAGAAAAGACTAGCAAAAAAACTCTATTGGACTGGTTGAAATAGATGGAATTTCAAAAAATTTTAAAGCCAAGAGAAAAAGTTGTAATAATTTGCGATTATAGAGAAAGAGAAGTAATTTCTCATCTAAGAGAATTGGGAGCTTTGATAAACGAGCAAGCCTTGGAAATAGGGGATTTCATTTGCTCGGAAAGAGTTGGTATAGAGAGGAAAAGCTACGATGATTTTGTCAATTCTGTGATAAGTGGAAGAATGTTCGAGCAAGCTAAAAATCTAAAAAATTTTGAAAAACCCTTGATAATTATCGAGGGGTATTCGACGAGAAAGATAAACGATAACGCTTTAAAAGCAGCTATAGCCACCCTTCTAATCGATTTTAGCATACCAGTCTTAAGAACTAGCAACCCAAAGGATACTGCAAGAATAATTTACTGGATAGCAAAGAAAGAACAAATAGAAACCAAGAAGGAAATTGGCATTAAAGTCGGTAAAAAGCCTAAGGAGATTAAAGAATTGCAAGAGTTTATCATTTGCAGCTTGCCCGGAATTTCGAGAGTTTTGGGAAGAAGGCTCTTAGAAAAATTCGGGAGTTTGGAAAAAGTTTTTACTGCCAGCGAAAGAGAATTGGCTAGGGTAAAGGGTATAAGCAAAAATTTAGCTAAAAAAATTAGGAAGATATTAACTTCAAGATGGGTGGTAAGCTGAAAAAGTCAGTAATAGTTGGGATAGATGTAGGAACTACAACCGGCATAGCTATTCTGGATGCTAGGGGTAATTTAATTCTACTAACTAGCAAAAGGTATAGAAATAAGAATGAGTTGATTAAAGAGATTTTAAGGCACGGAAAACCTGTAATAGTAGCAAGCGATGTAAATCCGGCACCAAAAAATATAGAAAGAATAGCCAAGAGCTTTGGGGCAAGGCTTTTCTATCCTGAAAAAAGCCTAACCAACCTGGAAAAAGAGAGGATCATAAAGAAGTTTAAGGAGATTATCAAGAGCTCTCATCAAAAGGATGCTCTGGCTGCTTGCCTAAAGGCCTTTAAAAAGTATCGAAGTCTTTTCCTCAAAATCGATGAAATTTCGAGAAAGATGAATGCCGAAAAATTTTTCGATGAAATAGTTTCAAAAGTTATTGAAAGGAAAAGCAAGAGCATAGTTGATGTTATAAGGGAGATAAAGAGTGCGAAAAGCTAAGAAAAAAATTTTGGAAAGGAGAAAAAAATTGCTTGCAATTTTAATTTTCTTGATAAAGCTAAATCTTTTCGTCATACCTCTTTACGTTTTGCTTTGGCTTGACTTTTCTCTGCCCTCGCTCCAAAACTTTTTGGCAAGCTCTCTTGCTTCGACCCTTTCTTTTTTTAAATACCCAGCAGTTTCAAAAGAAAAATACATCTTCATTTTTTTGAGCGAAGATTCTTACCGAATAATTCCCTTCGAAATTTCGATGGATTGCACGGGATGGAAATCCATGTATTTGATGGTAGCGCTTGCTTTCTCGACATCTTTTAACCTAAGAAGAAACTTCAAATTTTTAGCAATAGCCCTTCCTCTTCTTTTCTCCTTAAATTTTCTAAGAATTTTTTCAACTTTGATAATTGCGTTCAAGCTTGGGTCTCAATACTTTGAAATTATTCATACT
>CAYYER010000073.1:0-2579 GCA_964471045.1 uncultured archaeon
ACATAAAATAGGTTTTTCCAGCCCTTCTTGGCCCTACTATGGCTAGAATTTGATCAGAAATTTTGGCTTTAACTTTTCTTTCTATAATTTCGGGTAGCTCAAATTCTTTCCATTCCAAGAATATTTCTCTTAACTCTCGCTCCATAATAATCTATAGGAAACGAATTTATTTAAATTTGTTTCTTATAGGAAACAAATTTTTAAGAAAAAGCTACACCAGCAAGCTTATATTTTTTAGAAAAAGAATAACTTTTCAACATATCACCTTCTTCCAATTCGAATTTTCTTGATGAAAAAGTTTAGTTTAGACTATCGCAGAATAAAGGCAAATTTTCTGAATCAAGGATCAAGACATGCTTGGGATATTTTCTATGCGGCTTTCCAATTTTTACTTCAATCTTTAAATTACCTACTATGCAATCTATCTCATACCTGTTCCTAAAATAGAAAACAGATTTAAATTTCCTCAGAAGATGCGATTGGACTACCCTTCATAGAATGCAGCATTAGAATTTTAATTTCTAATTGCTTACAAACCTTTAGAATTTTTATTCCTAATATTTAAAGAGTATTATAGCTTAGCTTTATAAGAGATTCAGCTTATCGAGTTTTATAAGTTTTTAAAAAGAACAAACTTGTAGAGTGGTACCACTTCTATTCCATCTATTTTCTTTTCCTCATCCTTGCTTATTACTATTCCCCTCTTCAACTTAAACTTTTTGCAAAATTTCACTATGCTCTTGATATCCCTCCTTTCAACCCTACTCTTGTATTTCACCTCAATAGGTAAAATTGTTCTATCCTTAATCACAAAATCAACTTCCTTATTCCTTTCCTTCCAATAGTATTTAGCGTTCAACTCACTTCCTATTAAACACTCTACTAGCTTAGGCTCATCCCTCGTCAAAGAAAGAGAAGGATGAAAAGGATAACCCTTTCTGTTTTTCCTGCTTGTTGCAAGAAAGGATCCCCTAAGGTTGCTCAACCTTCTTATTAAAAAGCTTAGCTCTAAATACTCCAGCATGTTTGCGATAGTTTTCTTCGACCTTCCCAAATCCCTGCTTAACGAATCTATATTCAGGATAACTCCGGGATTTGAAAATATGTATTCGGCAAGAAGCTTAAGCAGGTCTAAATCTTTTATCCTAAAACTTTCAGGTATGTCGCGAAAAATTATTCTTTCTATTATCAGCTCCTTTATGTACCTTCTAGCTTCTTTTTCGTTCGCGTCTATAATCTCTGGAAACCCTTTACTTAAGAAATCAAAGATTTCGATTTCAGCCTTTCTTCTTAAAACTTCAACCTTCTTTTTTGGAATCTTCTCACCCTTAAGCCACAAGAATTCTTTGAAGGAAAGGGGTTTGAGTTGATGGAATACACATCTTCCAGCCAAACTTTCTCTCGCAGATTTCATTAGGTTTAAGCTTGCTGAGCCTGAAGCTACTATCTTTAGCTTAGGGTTTAAATCGAAGAGGATTTTTATTTTATCGGCCCAATCCTCGAGCTTGTGAACTTCGTCCAAAAAAAGGAAAACTTTTTTTTCTCTTAGTCTTCCTCTTAAAACTCTCTTTTCATATTCGCTTACAAGTTCTTTTAATTCCTTTTTCCTTTCGTCGAAAGAAAAGTAAAGGATTTGATTTGGTTTAACTCCCTTCTTGAGGAGCCAATCTATGAGCTGGTACATCAGCGTAGTTTTACCTGTTCTTCTTAATCCTATTATTAAATCTATGTACTTCTTCTTCATGCCTTCCTTTAAAGAACTAAGGATAAATCTCCCTCTCCTTGGAAGAAATTCCTTTGGAACTTCTCCAGTCTCCCACCAAGGGTTGAATTCAAACATATTAGTAACTTATACTTTACTAATATTTAAATTTTTAGTAACCTATAGGTTACTAATCTTTCAGATTAAAAAAGAAAAGTTGGCAAGTGCAAACGATAGAAAATTTTTGAGCAATAAAGCTTGAAAAAAACAGTTTAATTAATTTTAAATTCATAGAACTTCAAAATCATTTTATGGAAAGAGTTCCGACTGGCATAGAAGGTTTGGACCAAGCTTTGAACGGAGGAATACCAAAGGGCAATGTCATTCTAGTATCTGGCTCTGCAGGAACAGGAAAAACCTTGCTTGGCCTAAGCTTTATTTACTACGGAGCAACCAAGTTCAACGAGCCAGGGATTTTTATATCGACTGACCAAACTCCTGAAGAAATTAGGATGCAGGCAAAGAATTTCGGCTGGGATTTGGAAGAATTGGAAAAGAAAAACATGCTAAGGCTTTATCATATAGATGTGACGAGCGAAAAAGATATGGCTTACTTGAAAAAGCTTGATAAGCTTGCGAAGGAAATAAACGCAAAGAGAATAGTTTTGGACTCTTTGACCACAGTAACAGAATTTTTGACTCCGATGGAAATCAAGAAAGGGACAAAGCTTTTCCAAACTTTAGAAGCGATAGTTCCCGTTCCGATGAGCGAAGCAATAATTGCGAAGAATGTTTTGATGAGGATTATAAAACATTTAAAATCTACTGGCTGCACTTGCATAGTAACTTCTGAATTGCCAGAAGAAGGGAATTGGTT
>CAYYER010000074.1:0-2046 GCA_964471045.1 uncultured archaeon
ACAGGGTCCTAAGCCCTGCGCCATTGGCCAGACTAGGCGACCCCCGCCTGAAAAATAATATTGAAACTTTGTTTTTAAAATTTAAAAAACAAAATAACATTTGGAATCAAAATTATAATTAAGCATTGCTAGAAAATAGTACTGGAAAGAAAGTACTTAAATTACAAAATCTTCTCAAGCATTTCTAAGCTAAACCTTGTGTTAGCACATCCATTTTTTATTAAAGGAATACCTTGCCCAGGAATATTCTTTGCTTGTAAGTATTTTAATCCCAGTTTAAGCTCTTCACAGCATGCAACTCCAACTACTGCTTCGTATCCTCTTTCCAGAATTTTTGGTATGCACGAACCTCCAGGCAAAATATAAACGTCATATCCTCTTTCTTTCCCCAATTTGCTCGCTTTATTGATCAAGCAATCTGGAGAGCATGAATTACAAAAGTAGGATGAAAGAAAGGGATCGAAATTTGCTTTGCATCTGCTATCCATGTATTTTCTAGAGCAGTGGGGCAGTAGAAGAGCTCTTTTACTCGTTCTTAAAAATCTCTCTCTTTGCAAGTAGTTTTCAACGAAAACGTCCACAAAATCTTCCAAAAGGCTTATGGAAGTATTAATATCCAGACCTGTTATTTTACTGATTCCAAATCTTTCGTTCAAATCCCTTAGCTTGCTTCCTATTCTTCTATGCAACCTTTTTTCTTTCGCTATCCTAAAGAGTTCTCTGAAGAGATTCTGGTATAAGCTTGAGAGGTCGAAGTTAAACTTGTAAGGCATCCAAAATTAAAGATTAGGCCTTATTCTTAAAAGTATTTCGAACAAGGCTTTAAGAGCGAGAAAGCTAGTTATTTCCATTAGCTTTTTTTCGGTCAAGCAAATTTCAGCCAAGTCCAAACCAACGAATTTTCCTCGAGCAATTCCTTCTACTAACTCTGAAAATTCTTGAAAGTTTAAGCCGTTAGGCTCAGGATGGTCGACAGCGGGAGCGATAGGAGGGTCGAAAACATCCATATCCAAGCTAACGTAAAGCTTCGAGCTTCTGGCAAATTTCTCCAATTTTTTTCTCACATCCTTCAAATCTTTTTTAATCGCTCGAGAAGTGAAGTACAAAATTTTATTGGTTTCGAGGAATTCTAGTTCATCCTCGCTGCAAGCTCTCAAGCCAACCAGCACAACATTCTTATATCCTTTTTCTATCAACCTTCTCAACCAAGTTGCACAGTTATAGCTCGAATTCTTCTTTTCAAAATTTAACGGATAGACCGAATCTTTGACTTTCTCGTCCCAGTATTCGTTTCTTAAATCCGCATGGGCATCGAAAATTACTATTTTAAGCTCTTTTTCAAAAGCCTGAATGGAAAAAAAGGAGGCTAGATGGGATTTGGAGAGGATTAAAGGTACTTTTCCTTTTCTCACTATTTCTCTAATTTTTTCTGTTATTTGCCTAGGCTTTTTAAATTTTAAGTTTCCCAGATCGCAAATCCTTAACTTTAGCCCTCTTCTTTTGTCTACGTCAAAAGTTTCGAAAAAAAGGCTAGTTTTCCTTAAAAATCTTAAGACTTTTTCGCTGTTTTTTCCCAGAGGTATGCCTAAAGCAAGCAAATCTGCTGAACTGGCTGAGAAATTACTAGCCCACAGTTTTTCCATAAAATTATTTTATCAAACGATATTTAAACGCTCTTGAATCAAGCTATAGGGAACATAAGTTCTTCCATAACTCTTCAACTTTCTTATTAAAAAATATTCGCCAAGCTTTATTCTATCTGGTGTAATCACTGCAGTATCAAGTAATATTCCTCTTTTTCTTTCTTCCCTTAAAATTCCTGTAACATACTCTGGAATCTTTTCTCCATTCCTTAGGGCTAAGACTTTGAGTTGAATTATCTTGGGTGAAAATTTCCCATACATGCTATCTGATTGAGTAGTATTCCAAGCATATTTAAGCTTTTTGCCCTTATCTAAAAAATTTTTAAAAAATTTGAATGAAGGTTAAAAAATTTAAAAAGGCTAAAATAAATTGATGGTTGAAATTAAAGAAGCTGCTGAAAAG
>CAYYER010000074.1:2056-2505 GCA_964471045.1 uncultured archaeon
TAGAAAGCTTAACGAATTCGAGAGAAAGCTTTATCCAAATTACAGGAGGTTTGAATTAGATAAAGAAAAAATAGAGAAATTTTTCAGGAAGAGAATTAAAAGGGAGGATAGTGTTTTTCTGATAGCTTGGGCTAATGGAAAGCCTGTAGGAATGGCATATGCCTGGATAGTTAAGTCCTTTCTCTTCTTTAAAGAAGAAAAATATGGATATATAGGAGAAGTTTGGGTTGAAGAAGGGTTTAGGAGAAAGGGTATAGGAAGAAAATTGGTTGAAAAAATAATCGAATGGTTTAAAAGCAAAGGAATCAAATGGATTAGGACAGATGTTTTAAGCAAGAATGAGCGAGCTTTAAAATTCTACGAGAAGCTTGGGTTTAAAGAGTTTCAAAAAGAATTGGAAGTTTGGTTAGAGTAGTTTAAATTTTATCGAATTGTTACACGTATAACAT
>CAYYER010000075.1:0-2497 GCA_964471045.1 uncultured archaeon
ACTCTAGTTACTCGAGATATAGACATTTTAAAACGGATGAGAACTATGGTCGCTCTTACCATAACAAGCTTAAACGATGAACTTTCTAAAAAGCTTGAGCCGAAAGCTCCTTTGGCTTCGGAAAGGATTAAAGCTGTTGAAAAGTTGATTAAAAATAAAATTCCTGTAGCAGTTAGAATAGATCCAATAATTCCTTCTTTGAATGATGAACAAGCCGAATTAATCAAAGCCTTAGCTTCGCTCGGAGTTAAGCACATAACAAGCTCTACTTATAAAGTTAGAAAAGATAATTGGCAAAGGTTTAGCTTAGCCTTCCCGAGGATTGCAGAAAAGTTAAAGCCTTTGTACTTTGAAAAGGGTGAAAAAATAGGGAGGAGCTATTATTTACCAAGAGAATTAAGGTTTAGGTTGATGGAGAAGATTAAAGCTGAAGTTGAAAAGCATGGAATGAGATTTGCTTGCTGCAGGGAAGGATTTCCTGAGCTTAATTCAGCTGTATGCGATGGTTCCTGGTTGATTGAATAATTTTAAGTTAAAAAACGATTATTTAACAATATGCACATCCATATTCCGGATGGTATTTTACCCGTATGGCTTTGGGGTTCTGGCTATTTGATCGCTTTTATCTTTCTTGCGCTTGCTCTCGTTAAGATGAGAAAGGATGTAAAAAGATTTCCCTTGATAGCTGCTCTTTCTGCTCTGATGCTCGTAGTAATGTCAATTCCTCTAGGCATACCCTATCACCTAAATTTAGCCGTGCTCGCGGGCTTTATCCTAGGGCCTTTTTACTCTATAGTTTCGGCTTTTATAGTAAACTTAATTCTAGCCTCTTTTGGGCATGGGGGGATAACCATAGTCGGGCTAAACACTTTGGTGTTGTGGACAGAAAGCATGGTTGGTTATTACTTATTTTCGGCTCTTAGGGAGATAACCAAGAACTTATTCCTGAGAGCTTGGATTTCCACATTCTTTGCTCTTATGGTCTCAGCATTCTTTGTAATCTTCCTTGTCTCAATTTCTACTTTAAGTCCAGAGATTTTCTTGCACGAAAAGCTGGAAGGTTTGAAGATAAACCTTCAAACTTTTATGGCTTTAACCCTGCCCATAGCAACCCTCGGAGCAATCTTAGAAAGTTTTGTTACAGCCTTTGCGATAAACTATCTTAAAAAGGTTAAACCAAAAATTTTAATGGTAAGATGAGCGAGATATACCTAATCGATAAGTTTTCTTCGCTAGAAAGCAGGATTCATAGGCTCTCAACTTACTCAAAGATAATTTTCACAGTTTTATTACTGGTTTTAAGCTTATTCACAACTTCTTTATTGAAGCTGGCTCTAATTTTCTTCTTAACTCTTGCTTTAATAAAGGCTGCTAAACTTCCTCTAAAAATCTTGCTCAAAATTTCCCTTTATCCTTTATTCTTCGCATTAATCTTTGCTCTAAGCCAAATAGGATACGGAATCTTACCGTTGATTTCTCTGCTAAGAGCTTGGAACATTAGCCTCTTAATTCTTTTCCTTTTTTCAACAACCAATTACCTTAAAATTTTTTCTCTAATCGGAAAAATTTCTTCAACTCTCGCAACCCTGCTTTTCCTAACCTACAGATTTTTCTTCTTGCTTTTAGAAGAAATCGAAAATAGGATAAAAGCTGCAAAATGCAGGAATGCTTTTATTTCCTTTTCAAAAACTATTAAAAACGCTGGATTGATCGCTTCTCAGATTTTGATCTCTTCTATAGAAAAGAGTGAAAAGATGTATAAAGCCTTGCTCGTAAAAGGATTTACTGGAAAGATTAAATTAGCAGAAAAGGAAGAATTTAAGCTAAAAGATTTATTATTCATTTTGTTTGGAATAATAGTTTTCGTGAGCTTATGGAGGTAATTAAAGTAAGATGCATCAAGCATAGGTATGAGGATCAAACAGAAGTTAGAGTTTGCGGTTTAACCTTTAGAGTTAAAAGGGGAGAAAAGGTTGCAATAATCGGGCCAAACGGCTCGGGAAAGACTACTTTACTCCATCATATCATTGGCTTATTAAAGCCAATAGAAGGAGAAATAAAGGTTTTTGGATTAAGTCCTTATAAGAACTTTAAGAGGCTGATTCCAAAAATTGGGGTTGTTTTTCAAGACGTTGATTATCAGCTTTTTGGGCCGACTGTTTTCGATGATATAGCTTTCGTTCCAAGAAACTTAGGGTGGAGTGAAGATAGGATAAGAAAGGAAGTGAATAAAATTTTGAAAGATTTTGGAATCCAAAGGTTAAAGAATAAGGTTCCTTCTTATCTGAGCGGAGGAGAAAAGAAGAAGGTTGCGATAGCCGGAGCGCTGGTTTCGAAGCCTGAATTGCTTATTTTGGACGAAGCTTTAGCAGAAGTAGATCCTGAGTCGAAAGAAATGATTATTAAAAAATTGAACGAGATGAATGAAGAGCTTCGGACTACAATCCTTTTGGTGACGAATGAAATGGAAGTTATAAAAAAGTTTGCGGATGTAGTT
>CAYYER010000076.1:0-439 GCA_964471045.1 uncultured archaeon
GAAATACTTTATAGTACATTTACATAAATTTTTATACCATCTTTATCCATTCCATTTCAAAAAATTTACATTTTTTCCAGAACAAAGATATGTGGATATAAGCCCCCTGTCTCAACTACTCTTTCATGCAAAACACTAAACTTTTTTGTTTCAAATATTAAATGCCTGAAGGAATTTGCCTTTAAGTTTATTATCACAATTCTCCCTTCCTTGCTTAAAACTCTAGAAGCAGAGATCAAGAACTTTTTATACAAGGGCTTTAAATTTTTTCTCTTGAGCATTCTAACTCCATAAGGAGGATTTGTAACAATTTTATCGATTTCAAAATTGTAGAATTCATCCAGCTTTCTTGCATCGGCAAGCTTAAACTTTATGTATTTTTTTACTTTTCCTGCTTTAGCGTTTGCTTCTGCACCTCTCAAGTATTTCTTGCTTATAT
>CAYYER010000076.1:449-2256 GCA_964471045.1 uncultured archaeon
ATTGGCAAGGTAGCTCCTCCGCAAAAAGGGTCTAGCAAGATTTCGCCTTCCTTCAATTCAGCCAGTCTGAGCATAGCATAAGCCAAAGGAGCTTTTATTGCAGCAGGATGGTTGAAGGGTCTCTCAAACCTTTTATGCAAAGATTCTCTTGTAAGCTGAATTCCAACGAAGCATTTAGAGCCGATAACATCGACTATAACGTTCACATCAAAATTTTTCAAATCAACCTTTCGCTCATACTTTTCAACCAAAGCCTGCCCAGCGAACTTTTGAACTTGAACAGAAGTAAAGGCATGCTCCCCGATTCTTTCGCTCGTTACCCTAAAAGTCTCAGCTTTTTCTAAATCCTCGATCTCTATTCTTTTAATTTTCTCATAAATATCTTCCAAACCTTTCAAACCAGTTTCGATTTCAAAATTTCCGATGTATTTGATAACATGGTAGATTGACCTTAGCTTTAAGATTTTCTCCAAATTTTTCTCGTTAGTTTCGATTAAAACTCTTCCTTGCAAACCCAAAAATTTTGGGAAAACTTTTGCTCTAAAATTTTCCTTAATCTCCTCTTCAACTATATCCTCGATTCCTATGTTGGTTGTTAGCAAGAATTTCATAATTTTAATTTTCTAACCTAAGATTTAAAGAGTGTGCCTCAGCTTCTTTTTCCATCTCTTGAGCAGGAATGAAAAGATAATGGGAACTAAAATTGTCGAGAGAGTCGATGCCGCAATCAAAGCGCTAAACAATTGTTGAGTAATCAAGCCCTTTATTAGCAAGAGTTGAGCGATTACCAAGCCTGTGGAAAACCTAACTGACAAGCCAACTCCTAAGAGGAAAGATGTTCTAAATCCAAACGTTTTAAAACCTGCTGCCATGCTCGCAAAAATTTTTGAAAATATGCTTACTAAAAAGATTGCAAAAGTTAGCAAAGGGAAAAGGTAGATTGAGGTTAAGCTGACCGAATATCCAACCCATAAGAAGAAGATGGGTGCAAAAATTCCGTAGGTGGATAATCTAATTCCTTCTTCAGTCCATCTAAAAGTTTTCTTGGGCAAAAAATTCCTTAAACCAATGCCAGCGAGCAAGGCTCCTATTGCTTCGGATTCAGCATACCTTCCAACTGCTATGAAAAAGAATAGGATGAAGAGGGAGAAAAGGAACAAGTCTTCCATGCTCGGAGTCTTTCTTAAAGTTCTCCCTACTTTCTTGAGTTTAATCAAGGCAAAGGTAAGGAAAAGGAGAAAAACGAGGGAGAAAGCGGTTATGAACGGATCAAAGCCTTTCATCCTTACGCCTATTAAAGAAGTTGCTAGGACGATTGTAATAACCTCGATTATGTCATCTAAAGTTCCTATTCCAATTATCGTGGCTCCAAGCCTTGTTTTAATTAGCTTGAACTCGTCTAAAATTGGAAGTAAGATCGCTTCGCCAACTGTGGCAAAAGAAAGGGCGCAAGTTATTGAGATGAGCAACGGAAAGCCAAAAGAGTGGATCAAAATTCCTCCTATGGTTGCGTCGAAAAGTATGATGAAAAAGGTTGCAAAGAAGATGAATTTTTTGAGGGAGAGAATTTCTTTTAAATCTAGCTCAAAACCTATCATGAACAGGAGGAAAAGCATTCCCAAATTTGCGAGAAAGTTAAAAGATGGGGAGCTTAAAGCTTGAGAAAAGAATCGGAGATTGATTGAAGAAAGTATGAGGCCTAAGAATAAGGAGGCAAAAAGCCATGGAATTCCTACTCTTTCTAGAACATAGCCAAAGGCGAAAGAAAAGATGTAGGTTAAGGCGAGGAGGATAAAAAGTTCCATGA
>CAYYER010000077.1:0-2162 GCA_964471045.1 uncultured archaeon
TTTTGGATGAAGCTTGAGCAGAAGTAGATCCTGCGTCGAAAGAAATGATTATTAAAAAATTGAACGAGATGAATGAAGAGCTTCAAACTACAATCCTTTTGGTGACGAATGAAATGGGGGTTATAAAAAAGTTTGCGGATGTGGTTTATTTGATGGAAAAGGGGAGAATAATTTTAAAAGCCAAGCCTAAAGAATTATTTAAGAGGAGGGCTAAAATTGAATTTTGTAAGCATTTTTGAGCGGCCGTAGTCTAGTCTGGCTAACCTCGCCAATGGACCCCAGCCTTCCAAGCTGGTGACCCGGGTTCAAATCCCGGCGGCCGCATTTAAAATTTTTACGGTTTTTTTAACAGAATCTTTATCTCTTTATTATTGGAATTATCAACTAAATCTTGATCCTTCCTTTCCTGCAGCTCAATTATTCATACAATTCTAAATGAGCTTTATTTCTTTAGGCAATTTCCCTAAAATTTTAACAAACTTTTTGGGCCATTTTTTAGGCTCCAAACCTTTTTGTGCAAGGAATACAGCAAGCCATCTTTCCAACCCTATTCCAGAGCAACCAGTCCAAATTTCCTTCCCCTTTTCGGTTTTAAAATTCCATGCATCGCTGAATTTAGTTCCGGCTACAGTTAAATTTTGGAATTCCAACCATTCGCTTTTTTCTCTTGGGCCTCTCCATGGTAACCAGGCTTCAAAATCTATGGTTCCTATTTCCTTTTCTTCTTCTAAGCCCAATTGCCCAGCTTGAGCCATATACCAAGGAGTAACCCTTGCCATCCTCCACTCGAGCTCTAAAATTTTATCGAAGATACGTTTAAACCTTTCCAGCAATTTTTCTTTAATATCTATGACTTGCTCTTTAGTACCAATCCAAACTATTTCGATTCTATGGAATTCACAATCTCTCTCTATTCCATGCAATCCCCCGCCTTCCCATCTGTAGCTTACTCCAGAAGCATCCCAGAATTTTAGCGGCAATTCTTTTTCAGGGATAAGCTTCTTCTTGAAATACCAGTAGAGGGGTGGACATTGAGCAAAACAGATGCCTGCATTCGGCTCGGCCAACTTTTCTTTTAGCAAATCGTAAGGAATTTTTCTGGTAACCTTAACCCAATCTGCAAAATCTTCCCAAAACTCTGGATCCCATTTTTCTGGCCTGCATACGTAGAAGAAAGAGTTTGAAGATCCGGGAACATGGCCTGTTTGGAGCCACACTTCTAAAGGAACTGTTTTCGGTAGCATTACTTCCTCGAATTTTAAGGGTCTAAGAATTTCCCTTTCAGCAATTTTCTGGAAAGTTCTCATTATCTTTGTAGTTATTGGCATGTGCAGCCAAACACCGACGTTAAATCTTTTTATCCACCCCCTTCTTTCCATTTCAGGAGTAGGGTCTTTATCCCAGACAACTTTCCTCTTTCTACTTTTCCAGATCAATTCCCAGTGCTCGGCCTTTCCACCATAGAGTTTTTGGTTTATTTTTTCCTCTATTCTCTTCAGAATTCTTTCGACATACCTATCTTCTAAGGCGGTAGAATCTAAGTCTTGCAACTTAACCAAGAGCTCTTTATCTTTTTGAACTATTTCTTTAACCCAAGGTACCTTAACTTCAACTTTCTCTTTTGGCATTCTTTTAGGCTTAAACCTTATTTCATAATTTTTTACAAAAATACTCCTTACCCCAATGTTATACTCTCTTCCAAACTTTTGAGCTAGAAATTTTCTTAATCTAAGCAAAGCATCGTGCGGTCTTAAGTAAGTGCTTCCTTCTATGGTTAGAATAAGTTTTGTTCCGATTATATTCCAATGAACTATTCTCGATCCTTCCTGCTCTTGAGGAACGCCCTTCCTAAAAAGTTCAGAGTTTATTCGAGCAATCAACTTTGGGAAATCTAACTTAAGAAAATCTATCGGCTTGCTGAATTCCATCGTAGCTTCCAAGCTGAATCTCATGCCCTCACTAATAACTTGAATTGTATTTTCCCAAATTTAAATTTATACTCAAACAGAAAATTCAACCGCATTTTCGTTCAATGTTGCTAAAAATTTTATGGGCACGGACCACTTTCTCTCAACTTCTCTGTACTTATCCGATTTGGCAAGAATTACTTGCATTCCTACTACTTCTACGTTTAGCTCATTAATCAAGACGTTTAACGAAGC
>CAYYER010000078.1:0-2026 GCA_964471045.1 uncultured archaeon
AGTTATAAGAAGAAAGGTTAATTTATCCAGACCGAACGTAAAAATTTGGGTTGAGGTAAGGGGTAATGATACTTACATCTATACAAAAAAGGTTAAAGGCTTGGGTGGATTGCCTGTGAGCTGTTCAGGAAAGGTTTTGGCTTTAATCTCTGGAGGGATAGATTCTCCGGTAGCAGCTTGGCTGGCAATGAAAAGAGGTTGTAGAGTTGTCTTCATTCATTTCCATAGCTTTCCTTTACTCTCAAAAGCAAGCATGGAGAAGACAAAAGAATTGGTTAAGATTTTGAGCAAATATCAAGGAAGAAGCAAGGTTTATTTTGTTCCTTTTGCTGAAATTCAATCGAAGATTAAAACTTTAATACCGGCAAAATATCGAATAGTTTTTTACCGCAGACTAATGCTTAAAATTTCTGAAATTGTAGCGAAGCAAGAGAATGCGAAAGCTTTGGTTACTGGAGAAAGCTTAGCTCAAGTTAGCTCCCAAACCCTGGACAACATTTTGGCAATAGAAGAAGCCACTAAGCTACCCATTCTAAGACCTTTGATTGGAATGGATAAGGCTGAAATTATCGGGTTAGCAAAAAAGCTTAAAACTTATGAGATTTCTATTAAACCGCAAGAAGATTGCTGTACTTTATTCATTCCCAAACATCCGACTACTAAAGCAAAACTGGAAGTTGTTAAAAAGCTTGAGAAAAAGCTGAAGTTGAAAAAATTGATCGAGAAAGCGATTGAAGAGGCTGAAGTTGTAGAGATAAGCTAAACTCTTCCTTTAAGCAATTTTTCTAAATCTTTTAACAAAATTTCAAATTTCGTATAACCCGCAGCTTTGTTGAAATGTCCTGCTCCACGAATTATTTTGAATTCAGCATTTAATTTTTTTGCAAGAAATTTTCCCTTTTCTAGAGGCACATAGGGGTCGTTATCAGAACTATAAACGTAAAACTTTTTGCATTTGTTCTTTATTTTTCTCCAATTAAATCTCTTTTCCGTAAAAGTCTTGTTTATCCTATCGAACTCTGGGATCTCTAGTAAACCAACAAAAGGTGCTACCAGAAAAGCTGCTTTTATCTTTCTTCCTCTTCCCAAACGTTCTAAAACATTCAATATGAATGCAGGGCCTAAACTATGACCCACCATTATAGTTTCACCGTCTATAATTTTCCAGTATTTTTCAAAAACCTTAAGCCAATTTTTTAAGGTTTGGCCTTTCGGAGTTGGAAACTTTGGTATATAGACTTTAACCCCCTTCTTTTCTAACCTTTCTTTAAGCCAAGGAAACCAATTTTCTTTAGGATGCCCATATGCTCCATGGATCATAAAAACTTTTGTTAGAGACTTGATATTTTTTCTTAATAATCTTCTTGATTTTAATAAGCCAATGCTCATGATTTTAATTTTTAGGTTATTGTTTAAATTAATTTGAGATGAGAATCATAACGATTTCATCAATCTAGAAAGAGTTTTCAATGACGATTTCGAACAAAGAGAAAAACATTTAATTAAATTAATTTCTAAAATTAAACGATGGAAGATAGGAAAATTCCAAGCAAGGAAAAAGTTATGGAGCTTATAAAAGATGTTTTAAGAAGAAGGTTGAAAGTTGAGTCTCAAGAAGAACTTTGTGAATTAGTTTTAAGGAGATTGAAGAAAGAAAACAAAGACTATACTCTTTCCCCTATGCGAGTAAAAAGAATTGCTTTGCTAATTCCTGAGGTTGAAGTTAAGGCAAAGACAAAAAAAGCTGTAAGGTTGCAGAAAATTAATAGCTGTCCGATTTGCGATTCTCCCATAGAAGAAATAAGAGTTAAGAATTTGCTGAATAAGGACATAGTTATTGGCTATAGATGTACTAAGTGCGGATATGAAAGTGATTTAGAAGCTTTCATGCCGATGAAATATGAATTTCTGTGGAGACCTAGGACTTAAATTGCTGTTTGCTAGTCGTAAAAATAATGTTGTAATACATCAAGGGAGTGGTATTGGCTCTTCTAAAACGTCTTTTACTTCATTGTATGTTTTAATT
>CAYYER010000079.1:0-1924 GCA_964471045.1 uncultured archaeon
TCAAAGATTCTGAAGACAGATTTTTCCTTTATATTCTAAATATCAAGGTTATTTAAGTAAGTTGATATCTGGAATATCAATTAATCTTTAAAAACTAAAGTTCTCTCAGCAGCATCTATCAAGGCTTTAAGCTTTTCAAGAACCTCAAAGCCGACTACAACATCCTCTCTTTCTTCGATGGTTGCATGAGCTTTACATCTCTTCCTTTTTCCTCTAGAATCTTCTAGCTCAACTTCTATTTCATAAATCTCTCTTCTTACCCTACTCCCGTCTGCAAGCGTGAATTCCCCCTCGCTCACATACTTTGGCTCGATTTGCTTTGCAATCTTCTTGGGCAACAGAACGAAATCAGAACCTGAATTGATAAAGATTTCAGTTTCGACTTCTCCTTTCTCTCCTCTTACCTTACCCTTGCAATAAATCCCCATTAACTCACCTTCCTCATCGTCAACATCCTTCTAATCCTCCTCATCGTCAACATCCTTCTAATCTTCTTCTCCATATTTTTGAGATTGAATTGAGCATATTTAAAGCTTAAATTTTTCTGTCGAAGAAAACTAAGAAAAATTATGGAATTGGTTTTAGCCAAGGATTTAGCATCCAAATCCTACATTCTTTCAGGAAAAAATTCTTTTTTCTACAGGTTTTGCGATACGGGATTTAAGAATAAGTGGTGTGGCTTTTGGTTCAATGGAATCAAATTTTTAGACTATTTTGCTTTTAAGCTAAACGACGAGTGGCTTTCTCCAGCTAAATGCAAAAGTTTTGAGTATAATGAAATTTCTGCTTCCCACAATTTTTCTTTAGCTAATCTTGATGCAAAAGAGTTTTTATACTTGTCAGAAACCACAGGCTCTTTGATTTCTGTTATTACCATTAAAAACAATTCTCCAGAAAGAAGGAAAGTAGATTTGTTCTTAGAGTTGGGAATAAACATCAAAGATTGGAATGAGAACTGGCATGAGAGAGGTTATTCGATCAAACGTTTAGAGAATAAGTTTGTTGTGAGTTCAGAAAAAGGCTCTATAGCTTTCGGTAGCTTCCCCTTTGGTTCTTTAGATTCTAAAGAAGAGTATAAAGAGCATTACCCGGGCGGAGAAAAGCAAAGAATTTTCATCCCCGGCATTTACAAGGTCAGCTTTTATCTCGGCCCAGAATCGAGTCAAGAAGCTTTTTTCATCCTAGCTCCAGGAGCTAATGAAGCCAATGCTCTTAAAAATTTTGAGCAGGAGATAAATTCTTTTTCTTTAAGCTACTTAGAAAAAGAAAAAAGGTTAGCTGAAATTAAAAGTATGGCAAGGTTTGAATCTAACTTAGATTTTCTCGACAAGCTTTTTGAGTCTAGCGTAATAAGCTTGGAGAAGCTTGCTTTCGATTCAAGCTTTGGTTCTGGGTATTTTGCTGGCTATCCTTGGTTTTTACAGTTTTGGGGAAGGGATTTAGCTTGGGTCCTACCAGCTCTTGTAGATTATGGAAATTTTGAAGGAGCAAAAGAGGCTTTAAGAACACTTTTTAAATTTCAGTCTGAAGAAGGAAAAATTCCTAATGTAATTTTTTTGAATGGTGAAGCAAGCTATAACTCGGCCGATTCCACTCCTCTTGCGCTTATTGCTCTTTACCATTATGTGATGAACTCGGCTGATATTCTATTCCTAAAGGAGGTTGAGAAGAATCTGGAAAAAGCCCTGAATTTCTACGGGAGTAAAAAAGATAAGAATGGTTTTGTTGATAGCGAAGAAAAAGAAACTTGGATGGACAGCTTGGGGAGAAAGGGAAGAGTCTTAGAGGTCCAAGCTTTTTGGATCCAAGCTTTAAAATGTGGGGCAAAACTCCTCGAAATTTTAGGGAAAGATTCTAAGAGAATAAGGAAAGAGGCTTTAAAACTGGAAAAAAATTTTGAAAAAGAATTCTGGAATGAAAGGGA